>JBDTCQ010000020.1:0-8798 GCA_039923515.1 Dokdonella sp. | reverse complement strand
CGCTGGATGGACGACCCGCCACTTCGGGTGTCCTTTTCACCGGGCGATCACTGGCTGCGTTGCTGCAATCAGGATGAAGGCCGGGCGCAGGCTCATGAAACAACGCCTGCCTGCGTCGGCCCGGGCGGATTCGAGGCGGGGATGTTTTCAGTTGTGTCGGAATTCTGACGACGGTTGTTGGGCAATATTCGTTTCGCACTGCAGAACTTGAATCCTGCGTTCAGGTCAGGCAACAAGAACCCGGCTTATTGTGCGTAGTTGAGCCGCCTTCACCCCGGAGACAACCATGAGCAATTCCATCAACCGCCAGTTCAAACTGGCCAAGCGCCCCGTCGGCATGGTCACGCGCAGCGATTTTGATTTCGTCGAAGCGCCGATGCCGAGCGCAGGCGATGGCGAGGTGCTGATCAAGGTGCTCTACATTTCGCTCGATCCGGCGATGCGCGGCTGGATGAATGAAGGCAAGTCGTATATCCCGCCAGTCGCCATCGGCGAAGTCATGCGAGCCGGCGCTGCTGGCATAGTCATCGCCTCGAACAACCCGACTCTCGCCGTCGGCGAGCATGTGACCGGTTCGCTCGGCGTGCAGGATTACGCCATTTCCAACGGCAAGGGATTGATCAAGGTCGACACAAAGCTCGTACCGCTGCCGGTCTATCTCGGCACGCTCGGCATGCCCGGCATGACCGCCTACTTCGGCATCCTCGAGGTCGGCCAGATCAAGGATGGCGAAACCGTGGTCGTATCGGGCGCAGCCGGTGCCGTTGGCCAGGTTGTCGGCCAAATCGCCAAACTCAAGGGTTGCCATGTCATCGGCATTGCTGGCGGTACCGACAAGTGTCGCTACATCACCGAAGAACTCGGCTTCGATGCCGCGATCGACTACAAGCATGAAGACCTCGGCGATGCGCTCAAGCAGCACTGCCCTAAGGGCATCGATGTCTACTTCGACAACGTCGGCGGAGACATCCTCAATGCCGCGCTTTTGCGCCTCGCCATGCACGCACGCATTGTCATCTGCGGCGCGATTTCGCAGTACAACAACACTGAACCCGTAAAAGGTCCGAGCAACTATCTCTCCCTGCTCGTCAACCGCGCGTCGATGAAAGGCATGGTCGTATTCGACTACGCCTCACGCTACGCCGAAGCGGCCAAGGAAATGGCCGGCTGGATGCAACAAGGCAAACTAAAAACCCGCGAGGACATTGTGGAAGGCCTCGAAACCTTCCCCGAAACCCTGCTCAAGCTGTTCAAGGGCGAGAACACCGGCAAGCTCGTATTGAAAGTCGCCGACGCCTGACGTGCTCGGTAACTTCGGGCACCTATCCCGGTGCCAACCAAACGAATGGCTGCCAGGGCAGATTGCGCAAAACGGTGAAGGCGACGACCGCCGGGAGCCAAACGCGTGCATCCGACACTCTCACAAACCATGCCTTGTCGGGACACATCGTATTCCAGACCATCAACGGGATCAGCACCAGCGCGATCACGGTCAATGGATTCATTTGCACCGCAAGCTGCAGGTTTCCATGCAGGAGTGCATGCAGTGCACGCGTAGTCCCGCAACCCGGGCAATACAGATGCGTGATGGTGTGGAAAAGACACGGCGGCAGGATGGTTGATGCGGAAAACGGATCGAGGAAGATCAGCAGACAGGCGACAACAAAAGCCGCCGCTGCCAGCGTTAGAGCCGACAAGCGGGGATTTTGCAGGATCGCAGGGCTGATCATGGGAACACGCCACATGGCGGACAACCCGCGCTATCGATGACCAAGCGTCGCACCAACAACCACCAGTGCGATGTAGCCAACAACGAACACTGCACCAAGACCAAATGAAACCCAACTCCAGGTAGCGGCGTTGCGCGCAGAAACCTGAGCCCCGGCAATGTCACCCGCACTGACCTTGCCGTCCACCTGAGCGGCATAGACGATGGCGACAATGCCAGTCGGCAGGCAGCAAAACAGGGTTGAAAGAATGGCCCAGACCAGATTGTTTCCAACCACCACTCGCGGCGATGTCAGCGCCGAGTTGCCAAGCCCGTACTCGCGCTCGATTCTCGGCATTGCGGCACTGCATCGAATGCATTGAACCGCCGTATCAGTATTGTCTGAGCCACATTTTGGACAGAACATGCGTTGCGCTTTCCCGGTTGAGACGACAGCCGTCAAAGGCTTTCTAACACGAATATCGATCGCTCGACTCGCAGCCACGGCAATTTCTCGAACAGCAGTGCGGGACTCGTAGCAGCCGAATGGTGGGTAGAGCGGGAATTGCAATACCAAGCCTATGTCCATCACCCCGTCAGCCGGTTCCACATCGCCGAAGTCAGTCAACCCCATACATCGCAGACTCGTCCGCTGCATAATCATGAAACAAGCGAAACAGGAGCAAGCGGTGCCGATCGAAGTCGCAATCAAGGCATTAGCCGTATGGGTGGCCATTCTCCTGCTTGCGGTAGTGAACGGTGCCCTTCGGGAAGCGATACTCGTTCCCCGGCTAGGCCCTGCACCGGGCCTGGTTCTCAGTGGCGTGCTGCTTTCATGCCTCATCCTGATTGCGGCGTATCTGTTCCTGCCGTGGCTTGGTACTCGAAGCACGAGCCAGCGGGTGCTCATAGGGCTTGGCTGGCTGTTCCTTACCCTCGCCTTCGAGTTCTCGTTTGGCCTGCTGCGCGGAAAGACGATGGCCGAACTCTTCTCAGCCTATGCGTTCAAGGATGGCAACATCTGGCCACTGGTTCTGGCAGTGACGGCGATGGCGCCTTGGCTCGCAGCCAAGCTCAGAGGCTGGCTCTGATTGAGCTGGCTTGAAGCGATTACAGACTCACGGCTCAACCTCAGCTGATCCAAGTGGGCGTGATGTGATTTTCCTCGCAGTTGCTGTCCTCTGGCCGGACTGTTTTGCGCTAAGGCTTGCTGACGCCGCCAGTACCGCGCGGCATGGCACAGGGAGCCTTTCATGAAACCCGGACATATCGCCCATCTTTTCACTCTGCTGCTCTTGGCCAGCCTTAGCCCCCACGCTATGGCTGTCGTGCGCATCTGGCCCGGTGCCGCTCCATGCAATGCCACTTTGCAGGCTTGCATCAATGCCGCAACCAGTGGCGACACGGTGCTGATCGCCACCAATACACCCATCAACGAAAGTGTGGTGACCATCACCAAGTCACTGGTGCTCAAGCCCCAAGCCGGTTACAAGCCGGCTTTTGTCAGCGGATCGCTGATTACCGGCAGTTCCGGCATCTCCGGCTGGAACGTGGAAATCGCCGGATTGGACATGCCCGATGGACAGATCAGTTTGGACCGGGATTGGCCAGCAACTCCGGTTGTGCCGTTCTTCAACATTCATGACATGCGCATGCTCAGTGCTGCGAACACTCTTTATGCCATCAATCTGTCCGGCGAGACGTTCAATTTCTCGGTGACCAACAATTGGATTTCCGGCATACCGGCTGGCGGAGACTCCAACGCACTTGTCATGGTGAATTCAAATGTCGCGAGCCAGGGTACGCTGGCTTTCAATCGCGTCGATACACCTGCGCTGGGTGCTGGATCAGGCATCCTCGTGGCGGCTTACGATGGCGGCATCGTTACTGCCAACATTTACGGCAATGTCGTGCATGGCATTTATGGCGATCCATTGCACGGAAACGACAACGCCGGTGCGTTGGTGATCAGGGAGAGTGCAGCCCCATCGACTCCCAGCACGGTGACGGCACATCTCTTCAGCAATGTCGTCGCGGGTGGCAACGGTCAAGGGATTGGCATCCTGGTGCAGTGGGATGCAGGCAGCATGAATATTGCGACCATCAACAATTCCGTGGTGGGCATGACCCATGGGATTCGCTACTGGCCGACGAACGGCTTCAGTTCAACAGGCACATTGAGCACTGCGTTCGCCAACAACCTTCTGGCCTGGAACAGTGACTATGGTTTGCTGGTGCATCCAGCACATGACGGTGATCTGTCGTCGTTCAAGAACAACCTGTTCTGGAACAATGCCTTCAACTCGCCGTCCCCCGCCAGCGGCACCAACAATGTGACCAGCAACCCACGCTTGTGGTCGCTTGATCAGCCACGCATCACACCAGGCTCCTATGCCATCGAGGCCGGTGACACCACGACACTGGCGTTGGGCAGCCTGCTCTACGGCATTCCACTCGTGGACGCGGATGGATTGCGCCGGATCAAGCAGACCAAGGTGGACATAGGGGCGCTTGAATTCGGCGACTTCAACTGGCTGGAATCAAAACCCACCGTAGGCAGCTACACCTTCCCCATTGTGGATCCGCGAACTGATCTCAATCCGGATGCCAAACTCTTCATAGCGCAGAACTGGAATCCCGGCGGGTCATCTGCCGGGGTCTACAACAACCGTGCCGAAGGCTTGTGGTATCAAGCTTCGTCCTGGCACTGGAATATCTTCAACGAAGATACGAACGCCATGCCCCAAGGCGCTGCCTTCAACGTGTTCTTTCCGGCTGGCCCCGACGTATTTGTGCATCAGGCGACGATCGCAAACACCACCAACAATCGCACAAAAATGGACGATTCCGCGGTCAACAATCAACCCGACGACATCCTGCTCGTCAGCCAGAACTGGAATCCTTCTGGTCCGAGCGGAATCTACAATCCCAGTCCGATTGCAGCCGGTTACCTGTCGGGCACGGATAACCACTGGTATGTGGTCAACCTTGATGGGTCGGCGGTACCCATGGCTGCAAGCTTCAATGTCTATTCGCAGTCGCCCAGCCCGAATGCGTTCGTGCATGTGAGCAACAGCACCAATATCAGCGCCAACGTGACCTATATCGACCATCCCTTGCTGAACGGCACAGCCTGTGCACAAGTGATGTTTTCCCCACGTTTGGCGCCGAGCAGTACTTTGAATCCACATGTCACCGGCATTTTCTATAGTACGAGCTTCGGTCACTGGGCCATTTTCAATGAAGACCTGGCGCCGATGCCGCAGAATGTGGGATTCAGCGTCGTGGTGAATCCGGCGCAGATTTCCGAATGCACCGATGTGATCTTCGCCAACGGATTCGATTAGGCGGCCAATCATTGCGCCATGCGGCCGCAGTCAACCTATACTGTGGCCCATGGCTGAGCATGATGACTCATGTGAACCGGATGAAGTGACGCGCCGCCTCAACGCCCGGGGTGGTGCATCGGGCGAGGCGGGCGGTGATTTGCCGAGCCTCGTCTACCATCAGCTCAAGCAAATGGCGCATCGGCAATTGCGCCGCGAATCGGGCGAGCCAACCTTGTCCACAACGGCTCTGGTACACGAGGCGTGGCTGCAAATCGGTGACAGCGGGATATGGCAGGATCGCGGCCACTTCTACCGTTATGCAGCCACAGCGATGCGGCACATTCTGGTTGATGCGGCGCGTCGACGACTGGCCGACAAGCGTGGCAGTGGTGCCGCCCACATCGATCTGGCGAGCTGTGATGTAATTGTTGGGGACCCGGCCGAAGGCATGCTCGGACTGGATCACGCACTGGAAGATCTGGCGCGTGATTACCCGCAGTTGGCCGAAGTGGTCGAACTGCGTTTTTTCGCCGGGCTTTCCGTCGCCGACACGGCTCAAGTGCTCGGTATCAGCGAACGCAGCGTGGTGCGTGGATGGCGCAGGGCGCGAGCGATGATCCATCGCATACTGGAGCGCGATCATGTTGCATGATCAGGTCCGCATGAAGCAGGTTGCCGAGTTGTTCGACGCCGTTCTCGAACTCGACGAAATGGCGCGTGAGCACTGGCTACAGCAACACTGTGACAATGCGGAAATTCGCAACGAAGTGCTGGCGCTTTGCCGTGCCGACGGCGAGGCACAGGGGATCCTGGATTCCCCGGATGGCAGCTTGGCGGGCGCCCTGCTGGAACAACTTGCCGACCCCGTCAGTGCCATGCCCGGCACGCGCATCGGTGCGTGGAAAATCACCGACCTGCTCGGCGAAGGCGGCATGGCCACGGTGTGGCTGGGTGAACGCTGCGACGGTCGCTACGAACAGCAGGTGGCCATCAAATGCCTGAAGACCTTGCTCGCCGGGCCGGAACTCTCGCAAAGGTTCGAACGCGAACGGCAGATACTCGCCAATCTGGAACACCCCGGCATCGCCAGGTTGCTGGACGGTGGCGTCAGCGACGATGGCGTGCCGTACATGGTCATGGAGCGAGTCCGTGGCGAGTCGCTGATCAAGGCCTGCGACAAGCGCGGCTTGAACCTGGATCAACGCCTGCACCTGTTCGCCGATATCTGCGACAGCGTGCAGTACGCGCACCAGCACCTGATTGTGCATCGGGATTTGAAGCCCGCCAATATCCTGATCGATGAACAGGGCCGCCCTCACCTGCTGGATTTCGGAATTGCCAGCCTGCTCGACGAAGCCTCGGGACACAGCATCCCCACTCGAGGCTTTGCCCTGACGCCCGAATACGCCGCACCGGAACAACTCAAGGGCAAGCCGGTGGGGGTTGCTGCGGACGTCTACGCCTTGGGCGTGATCCTGTGCGAAATGCTCACCGGTGGCCAACGCCCTGCGGTCGCGACGGATGCCGACCCCAGCTCCGACACCGGACAATGGCCATCCAGGCTGGTCTTCGCCGATGGCCAACATGCGGCATGGGCCAGACAGCGTGCGCGCAAGTTGCGCGGCGATCTGGATACCATCGTGCTGAAATGCCTGCGCCAGCAACCCGACCAGCGCTATGCATCCGCGGCGCATCTGGCGTGGGACGTGCGCAATCATCTGATGCATCGGCCCATTGCGGCGCGGCGCGGTCGCTTCAGCTATCGCGCTTTACTGTTTGCGCGCCGCCACCGTGCGGGCCTCGCCGCAGCAGCGATCGTGCTTGCGGTGCTGATGACGGCGTTGGTGCACAGCATCCATCAGACGCGACGGGCCGAGGTCGCCCTGAGCGAGAGTCGGGCGGTGCAAGGGTTCTTGCTGGATCTCTTCGAAAACAACGTGCCGACCGGCGCTGTCAGCACACTGCCTGACACGCGTGAGCTACTCGAACGCGGTGCCCAGCGAGCGCGCACGGGCTTCCCGGGCAATCCGCAGTTGCGCACGCGCATGCTCGCCACCATTGGCGGGATCTATCGGCGCCTGGGACAGTTTGATGACGCGCGCAAGCTTCTCGATGAAGCGGTGAGCGCAGGCAAGCCGGAGGCGACCGGCAGCGATTTCACGCAGGAATTCGAGATACGTCACGAGCTTGCCCTGTTGAAAAGTGACCAAGGTCAATTCGTCGAGGCGGCCAGCATGCTGGAGGATATTCTGGCCGAACGTCGGCGCTTGGGCGCTCGGGGAAAGCCACTCGCTGCCGCCCTGCGTGAACTGGGCCGGGTCCGCTCCGAGCAGGGCCAACACGCGAACGCCATTGCCCTACTGAGTGAAGCGGTCGCCGAATTGCAGAACAGTGATGACACCACTTTGGCGGAACTGGCAGATGCGCGCAGCGACCTCGGTGAGGTGCTGCTGCGCTCCGACGACTACACGCAAGCCATTCCGATCTTGCGCATCGCGCTAGAGGAAAAGACACGCGCATACGGATCCGTTCACGGGCAAGTCAACACGACGGCCAGCACGCTCGCTGCAGCCTTGCGCCATGCGCAGCGCTATGAGGAAGCCGGGCGTCTGCTGCGTGATGTGGTGGAGTCGGACGCACGCATATTCCAGACTCCGCATCCCGATGTGGCGCAACACCTCAACAATCTGGGCACCGTGCTCGATCTTGCCGGGCACCCGCTGGAAGCACGCGACAATCTGCAGAAGGCCCAAGCCATGTATCGCGAACTGTTTGGTCAGAACCATCCGCAAACAGCGATCGCCACCTCCAATCTGGCCGACGTGGAAAACAAGATTGGCCACTATGCCGTGGCCGAGCCGCTGCAGCGGGAAGTCCTCAAACAGTTCCTGGCCAGCTACGGCGCAAATCATTACAACGTGGCCGTGGCGCAAAACAATCTGGCGCGCAGCCTGGCCGATCTGGGCCAATGGCATGAGGCGCGGCAACTGGCCGAAGCATCAATGAAGCTCAAACAGAAACTGCGTGGCGACAGCGACCGCAGCATAGCGCCGGCCCTGGCAACGCTGGCACAAATCGACCGCCGGACCGGAATGCTGGATGCCGCGCGCAGCAATCTGGAGCAGGTGCTGCAACTGGAAACTGCGGGACACACCAGTGACTCGCCAAAGGTGCTCGCTTACCGTACCGATCTTGCCGAAGTCTTGTGCCTGCAGAGCCAGCAGACCGAGGCTCTGGCGATGTTGGATACCGTTTTGGGCAACCCCGAACTGGCGGAGTCACGTGCACCACTGCAGCGCGCCCGAACCCTTTCGGTCCAGGGTGATTGTCTGGAACGCGACGCGCATGTCGGAGAGGCCAAGGCGGTCTGGCGCGAGGCGTTGAAGTTGCGCAAGGACCGTTTGCCGGACGATTTTCCTGATTCACGCCGCATCAGCGAAAAAATCGCTGCTGCCTGACGACAACGCACAACCATCGAATCTTGCATTCGCGAACTGAGAGAATGCCTGTCGACGCACGAAGCGTCGTTTCGATCAGTTGCCGCATCGGCGCGCATTGATGAATTGCATGAGTTTGTAGAATCCAAACAGCATGGCTGTTGCGATGCCTGCGATAACCATCCCATGCAATTGGCCGCTGCGAGGTCCAGACCCCAGCGGGTAGCTCGAGGCAAACCCTGGTATCAGCGAAAATCCGATAAATGCCGAGACCAGCAGTGCAAGCGAAAATAACGGAATGGCTGCAAAGCAAAACACCGATCT
>JBDTCQ010000019.1:0-7722 GCA_039923515.1 Dokdonella sp. | reverse complement strand
CCAGATGACTGAGCATGTTGGCAGCCTTGCACACCTCGGCATGCAACTCGCGATACGTGATGCGGCGCGACTCGCTCGGATCATCACCCTCCCAGATCAGCGCCGCCTTGTCGCCGCGCTCGGCCAGATGGCGATCCAGGCAGTTGGCCGACACATTGAGCATGCCGTCTTCGTACCAGCGCACATGCAGGTCACTGGCGTCGAAGGACACATCACTGACCTTGGTGAACGGCTTGATCCAGTCGAGGCGCTTGCCGACACGCCCCCAGAATGCATCCGGATCGGCAACCGACTCGGCATACATCTCGGCATATTTGGCTTTGTTAATCCGGGCATTTGCGGCGAATGCGGCAGGCACGGGATAGAGTTTTGACATGGTCGCCTCCTCAATGGCAGTCAACTGGACGCCACTCGATGATGCCACGCGGAATGGTCGATCGGTTCACGCACTCGACTTTGGTCGCGTATAGACCAATGGCTAATGGCACCTGAACGAATCCTTCAGCATTCTTCCATCGCCACCAATGGGGAGGAGTGCCACCATGATTCTGAAGAAATATGTCGGATTGCGTCTGTCGGCTTTGTCACTCGGTTGTCTGATGGCCTTGCCCGGCATCGCCATGGCCGACGAAGCCAGGGAACAAGCTCTGGAGCAGCGCGTCAACGATCTTGAAAAGCAGTTGCAGCAACTGGCCCAGGAGATCCGTGCCCAGCGCGAGGCACCTCCGGCAGCGGCCGCTGCGGCCCTGCCAGCCGGCAAACTGCCGATCCAGTTGACCACGATAACCCCTGGGTCACCCGCCGGAACCACGGTCAAGATCGGCGGCTTCATCAAGGCCGATTTCATGGCCACCAAGGCGCACGACGGTCAATTGGCCGATGGCGCGACAGGCCGCGCCCTGTATATCCCCGCGCAGACACCGGTTGGCGGCAAAAGCTCGGATGTCGACTATGACGCGGGTGCCAAATTCTCGCGCTTCAACATCGGCATTGACACCGTTTCCGATACCGGTGACAAGGCGGGCGCGTTCCTTGAAATGGACTTCTTCGGCAACGCACTCGGCAACCAGACCTCGACCAATACCTACGGCGTCACGGTGCGCCACGCATATGCCTACTGGAATCACTGGCTGGCCGGTCAGACCTGGTCGAACTTCATGGACGTCTCGGCCCTGCCCGATGCCGTCGACTTCATTGGCCCGACGGATGCCGTGATCTTCTCGCGCCAGGCGCAGATTCGCTACAGCAACGGCGGCTTCTCTGCGGCACTGGAAAATCCGGAGACCACGATCATTCCAAACGGAGGTGGCACACCGGTGAATTCCGATCGGGGTTCACTGCCCGATCTGACCCTGCGCTATGGCTGGAAGGGTGACTGGGGAACCTTCGGCGTCGGCGCATTGCTGCGCAGCCTCGAAATCAACCGCGTCGCCACCGGCACCACGCCCGCGATCAGCGACAGCCAGGCAACACTTGCCCTCACCGTTGGCGGCAAATGGGTGCTCGGCAAGAGCGATGATCTGCGCTACCAGGTCACCGCGGGGGACGGCATGAATCGCTATGTCGGCCTGGCCGTGACGGGTGACTCCGCATTGAGCGCGACGGGCAATCTCGATGCGATCGGCGGCTTCGCCGGCTACGTCGCCTGGCGTCACGCCTGGTCGCCGCAACTGCGTTCCAACCTGATTTTCGCGCGCAGCCAATACGACAACCCTATCGACCTGACGGGTACCGGCGTCAACAAATCCGTACAGAGCTTCCGCGGCAACCTGTTCTATTCACCGATGCCCAAGCTTGATGTCGGAATCGAGTTGATGCGCGCCAATCGCGAACTCGAAAGCGGTGTCGATGGGGCACTGACCCGCCTGCAGTTCACGACCAAGTACTCATTCTGAGGGGACAACCATCATGGCAACTGCATACACCCCGGCTCTGACCCAGAGCCACAAAAAAGTCATCTTCGCGTCCAGTCTCGGCACGGTGTTCGAGTGGTATGACTTCTACCTCTACGGCTCACTGGCTGCGATCATCGCAAAGCAGTTTTTCACGGCGCTGAACCCGACCAGCGGCTTCATCTTCGCCCTGCTCGCGTTCGCCGCCGGCTTTGCCGTGCGTCCGTTCGGTGCCCTGCTGTTCGGTCGCCTCGGCGACATGATCGGACGCAAGTACACCTTCCTCGTCACCATCGTGATCATGGGCCTGTCGACCTTCCTGGTCGGCGTATTGCCCAGCTACGCGACCATCGGCGTGGCCGCACCGATCATGCTGATAACGTTGCGCCTGTTGCAAGGTCTCGCCCTGGGTGGTGAGTACGGCGGTGCGGCAACCTATGTTGCCGAGCACGCGCCCAATGGCAAGCGAGGCCTGTACACGAGCTTCATCCAGACCACGGCCACGCTCGGCTTGTTCCTGTCCCTGCTCATCATCCTCGGTTGCCGCTACTACTTCGGCACCGAAGCGTTCGAAGCATGGGCATGGCGCATCCCGTTCCTGGTCTCGTTCGTACTGCTGATGGTGTCAGTGTGGATCCGCCTGCAACTGGCCGAGTCACCGCTGTTCCAGCAGATGAAGAATGAAGGCAAGACCTCGAAGGCGCCGCTGACTGAAAGCTTCCTGACCAAGAACAGCCGTATCGTGATCCTGGCCTTGTTCGGTGCAACCGCAGGTCAGGCAGTGGTCTGGTATGCCGGCCAGTTCTATGCATTGTTCTTCATCACGCAGACGCTCAAGGTTGATGCAACGCACGCCAATCTGCTGATTGCCGGAGCGCTTATCCTGGGTACGCCCTTCTTCATCGTGTTTGGCTGGCTGTCGGACAAGATCGGACGCAAACCGATCATCATGGCCGGCTGCCTGCTGGCTGCGGTCACCTACTTTCCGATCTTCAAGGGCCTGACCCATTACGGCAATCCGGCGATTGAAGCAGCGGCGCAAATCAGTCCGATTGTCGTGGTAGCCGATCCGAGTGCATGCAGCTTCCAGTTCAATCCGGTTGGTACGAGCAAGTTCACCACCTCGTGCGACATCGCCAAGAGCGCTCTGGCCCGCAGCGGTACGCCGTATTCGAACGAGTCCGCACCGGCAGGCAGCGTTGCCGTAGTCAAGGTTGGCGCAACGGCAGTGAATTCCTACGAGGCAGCGTCTTTCAGCGGGGAGGCGGCAACCGCCGAAGCCGCGCGCTTCAAAACGGAAATGCAGACAGCCATGAACCAGGCTGGATATCCGGAAAAAGCAGATCCGGCGCGACTGAACACGCCGATGCTGCTGGTGTTGCTGACCATTCTCGTCATCTACGTGACGATGGTGTACGGACCGATCGCAGCCTGGCTGGTCGAGCTGTTCCCAACCCGCATCCGCTACACCTCGATGAGCCTGCCCTACCACATCGGCAACGGCTGGTTTGGCGGATTCCTGCCGACCATCTCGTTCGCCCTGGTCGCGGCGACCGGCAACATTTATCAGGGCCTGTGGTATCCGGTGATCATCGCGGTGATGACCTTGGTCATCGGCACTCTGTTCCTGCCTGAAACCAAGGATGTGGATATTTCCAAGTAACGCTGCTTGCCCCAAGAGAGCCTGCTGCCCAAACAACAGGCCAGCAAACGCGCAGACCTCTCCCCTGCGCGAACCGGTGGGGTCGAATCGACAGATTCGACCCCACGTCCATTTCGGCACTGCCAGAGTTTTCGTCATTGATCGCTGTGGATCGACACCACGGGTACAGTGCGCCAATGCGGAGCTGAAGCGTCCGGTCCGCCAACTGAACGCACAGCCGGATTTGATCAAACCATGCAGAACACGTTGAGCTTGTTGCCATCCAGATCGCGGAAATAGCCCGCGTAGAAGCCGGTTCCGCGCGGCCCCGCCGCTCCTTCGGAAACTGCCCCGAGCTCAATTGCTTTCGCGTACAGACGATCCACTTTTTCGCTGCTGTCGACGGCAATCGCAGCCATCGTCCCGTTGCCTGCCGTTGCGGCCTTGCCGTCGTAGGGTTTGATCACGCCGAGCGCGGGCTGCACCGGATCAACCGCCCACGCTGCAAAACGCTCCGATTCCATTTGGCGCTTCGCACCGATTTCGGCGAGCAAGGCATCGTAAAAAGCCGCGGCACGCGGCAGATCGTTGGTACCGAGGGTGACATAGCCGATCATGTAGGTTGCTCCTGGACGGGATGTCTGGACGCCCCGCCGAACACCCGGTCGGTAACGTGTTGGCGACATTGCCGATCCAGCATCGGTGATTTCCACGCCCCGGACAACTCGGCGATTTTTACGAGATTCATCACAAATCCACTTGCAAGCCTGACCTGGTCTCTGCATTATCCGCCCCGGGACCGGATCGAAATCAGCCTTCAGGCGGATTTCGGTGACGCCAGACCGCGATGAGGGGGCCATGGGTGCTAATGCGCGCCTGCGGACATTGCGCAATCAGCTGTGGTATCGATGGGGCGCAAACCTTGCGACTTTTCTTGCTCGGCATTCTTGTTGTCACCGTATGCGGCTGTGCCTCGACACTGCCTCCGGTTTCGCGCCCTCATGCCGACCCGGCCGATCCGCCAGCAACGAAAAGTGAACTCATCCGTGACGATTTCTCCGCGCGATTGAGTGCGGGTCAGACGATCACGATCGACAATCCGTATGGTGACGTTCGACTGCGTTTTGGTGGCTACGAGGACCAACTTGAAATCAACGCCGTCGCCCAGCGACCGGAAAAGGCAGCGGCCATCGTCCTGCAGCCCGGCGTCGTGGATGGAAGTTACCTTGTTGCTCCGCGACTTCCGCCCAACACCCTCGTTGTCGACGGGCAGCGCCTCGATCTCGTTGTCTTCGTTCCGCTAGGGCACAGAATCCGTGCACGCACCGAAAGCGGATTGATCGAGAGCCGCGGAATTCGTGCCGATATCGATCTGCACAGCACCCGCGGAAATATCGCGATCCGCGGCACCAAAGGCCGAATCAATGCCGAAACCGGCCCGGGAACGATAGAGGCCTCGCTTCTGCATGCGCCGCCCGGCTCGCATCAGCATTTCGCAACGAGTACCGGGTCCATCATTGTTGCAGTCAACGACGATCTCGATGCAGACCTTGAGCTGTCGACTTCGGCGGTCTTTGCGACCGAGTACTCCCTGCGCATCGAACAGTTGCCAGGCAAGGAGCCGAACAAGCGTGCGATTGCACAGATTGGCCAGAGTGAAGCAAAGGTGGTTGTTGAAAGTCGGCGCGGCGAAATCCGCCTGCTGCGCTGGACCGGATTCAGAACTGCAGAGGGAAAACCCGTCGAAGACGACGACGAAGCGGATACCGACAGCGATTGATCAGCCCTGCCCGCCATCATCGCAACACAATCGATGGCGCCTGAGAAACCAATGATCCAGAAAGACGCATGAGGATTTCACCATGAATTTCCGTAATTGCAGAATTTCGATACTCCTGTTGGGCCTGCTGCTGGCGTTGCCAGCGATCGCGGCGGACTCATTTGAACCGACCGCCACAAATGGCGTGCAGGTCGGCGAACCGGTCAGCGCGATCAGCATCGATGTCGATCTTCGCGATTTGCCAACTGTTTCCGCCTGGCGTCCCGGTATGCCGATCAAGGAAGCACACAAACGTCAATTCTTTGCACCCGGCCGCAATGACTCGTCGGCACCAAGCTGGATACTGACCGAGCCGGATCGCCTGCCCGAATTGCAGAAGCTCTGGGACGACAACGTCACTTCGCTATTGCGCCAGAATCACGCGCAAACCCGCGTCAGCATCAACAATGGTTCGACAGGCGTGTCGCCCGGCGATCCGGTTGTCGATGTCAGCGCCAACTACATCATCTACGGCGTCAACGGCAGCAGCGGCACCACCTTCACGGTCTACGACAAGACTGGCACCAAGCTGGCCGGGCCGAGCACGTTCAAGTCACTTGCTCCGAGCGGCGATGGCTGCAGCACGTCGGTAAGCGATCCCATCGTCCTCTTCGATCGCCTGGCCAACCGTTGGTTCCTGCTCGAAATGGGCGGCACCTCATCATCCGCAAAGATGTGCATCTACATTTCCAAGACCGAAAACCCGGTCTCCGGCGGCTGGTGGTTTTACGGCTTCTCGACGCCGACCCAGAACGACTATCCGCATTGCGGCGTCTGGAACAACGCCTATGTCTGCACCGACAACGAAGGTGGCAGCAATGTCACCGCCTACGCCTACGATCGCGCCAACATGCTCAACGGCGCCACCGCTCGTGCGCAGCAGCGCTTCGTCACGGTACCTGCCCTCGCCGGTTACGGATTTCAGGCGTTGACCCCGGTCACCTTCATGGGCGATTCCGCGCATGCACCGCCTGCGTTAACCAAGCAGATTCTCGCACGCCACAATGATGACGAAGCCCATGCGGGCAGTTCAGCCGATGGCACACGCGATTTCATCGACCTCTATTCGATCAACATCGACTGGAACACGCCATCTAACAGCGGTATCGCAACCCTGCCGCGTATCGCGATCACCGAGTTCAACAGCTGGTTCCGCGATTATTCCACCTTTGCAACCGTGCCGCAGCCGGGCTCCACATCGCGCATCGATCCGATCCGCGAAGTGATCCTCAACTCGCTCGTGTATCGCAACCTGGGTAGTTACGAATCGATCGTCGGCCAGTTCGCCACCAATGTGAATCCGGCGCGAAGCGGGACCACGGTCAATGCCGGCATCCGCTGGTTCGAGCTGCGCCGCACCGGCGGCGGCAACTGGACGCTGCAGCAGGAGGGCACCTACGCGCCTGGCGACAGCAGCACCCAGCATCTCGTCGGCACCATCGCTACCGACAACAAGGGCAACATCGGACTCGGCTACAACACGACAAAGACCTCCTCGCCAGCGGTCTACGCAACGCTCGGCTACACCGGGCGCATGGCCAGCGATCCGGCTGGCGTGATGACCCTCGGTGAAAATACCGTGGCTGCGGGTAGCGCTGCCGAAACCTCGGGCCGCTGGGGCGACTATTACCAGATGGCGGTGGATCCAACCGATGACTGCACGTTCTGGATGGTCGGCATGTATCGTCCATCCAGCAGCTGGAATACGCGCATACAGGATTTCAAGTTCAGCGACTGCGGCGCGCCACCGACCACCTATTCGGTTTCCGGAACGGTGAGCACCGGAACCGGCGTCGGTATCTCGGGCGTCACCGTCAGCACCGGCTCGGTCAGCACGACGACCAATTCGAGCGGCGCCTATACGCTCGGCAGCCTGGCCAACGGCGGCTACACGCTGACTCCGAGCCTCGGCGGCTATACGTTCTCGCCGAGCAGTCGTAGCGTGACGGTCAGCAGCGCCAACGTATCCGGCCAGAATTTCACCGGCACCGCAGCCACAAACAGTCCGCCCGTTGCCCACTTCAGCTTCACGACCAGCAACCTGGTTGCCAGCTTCAGTGACAGCTCGACGGATTCCGATGGCACGATCGCCTCGCGCTCGTGGAACTTCGGCGACAGCACGACCTCGACTGCGACCAATCCAGGCCACACCTATGCGGCAGCTGGCACCTACAGCGTCACGCTGAGCGTGACCGACAATGGTGGCGCGACCAACAGCATGAGCAAGTCGGTGACCGTCACCGCCCCGCCCAGCAATGTGCTGCAGAACGGCGTCACCGTCAGCGGCCTGGCCGCCAGCAAAGGCAGCGAGATCATTTACACGATGAATGTGCCGGCGGGTGCTTCGGCATTGAGCTTCGTGATGTCGG
>JBDTCQ010000018.1:0-13134 GCA_039923515.1 Dokdonella sp. | reverse complement strand
GGATGCCGCGCGACGAAGGAGCGTGACACCCAACAAAGCACAAAGCAGGACTCGCGCAGCGGATTCCGCTACTCCGTACTCCCCACTCCCGTTCTCAAATCAATCCGTCACGCGCTTGCGCAGGGTCAGGCGGGGGCTTGGCGCTGCGTTGCGAACGACGCCGAGTTCGCTGGCCACATCCACATAACCGAGCAGGGCGGCGACTTCGCCGGCGGTGCGACCCAGCGTGTCGGTTTGCGCGATCGGTGCGTCGTGCGATTTCAGCAGGCGGGCCACACCGAGCAGGCCATGCATGGCGCAGGCATGTAGGGGGCTGATGCCACGCTGGTCGGCGCCGGAAACGCTGGCACCCTTGTGGATCAGCAGCTTTGCGAGCTGACCGAGATGCTGGGCATCACAGGCGCTGCCCGGTTCGGCACGCACACCTAGCAACAACAACAACGCATCCTGACCAGCCTGGTTGCGCATGTCGACGCGTGCGCCATGACGCAGCAGGAGTTCAAGCAACTCGGTGGCGAGCGGCGTATCGCGGCTGTCGAAGGCAAATTGTGCAGCCGCCTGCAGGGGCGTGTTGCCACGATCATCCGCCGCATTCGGATCGGCGCGGTGTTCCAGCAGCGGCTCGGCCAGGCGCGGCAAGCCGAGTGCGGCGGCGATCATCAACGGGGTACCTCCACCGGGCAGATGCTGATCGGCATCGACCTGATGCTGGAGCAAGGTGCGCACGACCGCTTCACGTCGGGCCGAAACCGCGGCCGAGAGGCAGGTCGCGCCCGAGTGCGATGCATGCTGCGGATTTGCCCCGGCCTCGAGCAGGCGCACGACGAGGGCGGCATAGCCAGAGCCTGCGGCGCGAATCAGTGCGCTTGCGCCCTGGCTGTCGCTGCTGTCCACGCCGATGCCAAGACTGAGCAGCTTGTCGATCGCGTCGATATCGCCACTGGCCGCGGCGATCGGCAGATCCGGACCACGCAAGGCGCGTCCGGGCAAGCGCCAGCGTGGCCAGTTGAGCCAGTACACCAGATCGCGATCAGCGCGGGCCAGGGCCAGACCCAGCGGCGTCTCGCCGCTTTCCGATGCGCGCTCGGGATCGGCGCCGGCGCCAACCAGGGCGCGCACCACGCCGATCGCGCGCGCTCCATTGGACTTGAGGGCATGGTGCAAGGGCATGCGGCCACGCGCATCGCGAGCATTTGGATGGGCGCCGCGCGCAAGCAGGATCTCGACCAGGTGCGTTTCGCCGAGGGCGGCGGCGAGGTGCAAGGCGGACGTTTCGGCGGGGCCGCGGCCACAGCAATCGGCACCGCGCTCAACCAGATCAACGACCAGATCGACCAGCGCCTGATTGTCCGCTCCGACCGGCGCACGCGCGAGCAAGTCGGCGACCAAGCCGGCTCCGCCGACCGGAACGCCACGATTGACCAGTTGGCGCAACGCGGCGCAACTCGCTGGCAGGTGCGCGATCAGCGTATCGGGCAGCAATCTCCCATTTTCCATTACTGAGTCGGCAGGCAAGCCGAGATTGCAGATCCAGTTTCGCGCGCGCTCGTGCTCGGCATCGAGCAGGCCAAAATACAACCGGGCGAGATCGGTAGATGATCGCTTTGCAGTGTTCGCGCGCATGTTCTCGGCCACATCCCAATGGCCGAAACGCAGCGCATCGAGCAGGTGCGGGATTTCATCGGAGTCGGCACCGGCTTCGTTTTCAGCGGCCAGGTTGCTCGGCAGGGCGAATGAGGGATCGAGCAGGGCGACGATGGACCAACGCCCGCTGGCCTTGGCATGGTCGATCGCGCGCCGGCCATCACGGGCGGCAACGCCGGCGTCGGCACCGAGGGCACGCAGGGCGCGCACGACCTCCTCGTTGGCCGTGCGTGAACCACAGGCGATGATCAGTGCGGTACGGCCGAGCGAATCAATCCGGTTTGCATCGACCTTGCGCCTTCCCAGCGCATGGATAATCGATACCGAACCCGAGCGCGCGGCCTCCATCAGCGCACTGGTGCCATTGCGATCACACAGATCGGCGTTGGCACCTGCGGCGAGCAAGGCTTCGGCAATTTGTGTGTGACCATCGAGGGCCGCCACCATCAAAGCCGTCCGATCGAGGCTGCCGCGCGCATCCAGATCGAGCTTGCGCTTGCCGAGCAACCTGATCCCGGCGGGATCATCGTCGGCAACCCCCGCCGCCATCAACAAGGCAGGTTGGGCATGTTCGACGGCCGCGGCGGCGCCGTGTTCGAGCAGGAACCCGGCCAGAGTCCAGTTGCCGTTCGCACAGGCGTTGCCGAGCGCGGTCAGACCCTCGCGATTGACTGCATTGAGCGGCACCCCGGCATCGACCAGCAAGGCCGCGACGATGGGTTCGCCACACAAGGCCGCATGATGCAGGGCGGTATTGCCCGCGGCATCGAGCACAGCCGGGTCCGCGCCATTGGCCAGCAAGGTCATGACTGCATCGGGGCGTCCCTGGAAACTGTCGCGGGTGGCCGCAATCAGCGGCGGCAAGCCAGCATGACTGCGATTGACATCGACGCCCTTGGCGATCAACGCACGCAGCAGGCGCAGATCAGGAAGGATGGCGGCATGCACGAGCACGCTGCGCTGGTCGCGATCGTGCTCGTGTGGCGCGGCATTCGGGTTGGCACCGAGTTCGAGCGCGTGCAGGGCCATATCGATCTGCGCGGAGCGCGCGGCGGCGAGCAGGGTCGCGTCGGGATCGGTAATGCCGTCGGCCAGCGGCGCGGGCCGTGGCGTCTCGACGGGCGCTGCGTCTGCGCCGAACAAGTCGCGCTGGCGCAGTCTGCGCTGCTGACGCGTATCGGCGGCAAACAGGGCATTCACGCTGCGCGTCGCCATGGTCAAGGAAGCCATCGGCGCAATGAGCAACCCGTAGATCACGATGGCGGCGATGCGCATATCCGGGCCGAGCGCTGCGCCAAACATGCCCAGCGCCAGCGCGCTGACGCAGACGACGAGGACAACGAGTGCACTCGGCAAGCCGTGACTGAAAAACAGTTCATTTTCGCCGGTGAGATGACGGGCGCAGGCCAGCGAACGGCGCAAGGCCGTGGTCAGCCAGAACCCCTGGGCCACCTCCGGCCACGCCTCGTCCCAGACCAGAGGCAGGGCAAAAACCGGCCAGATCCGCCATAACGACAGCACACCCAGCAGGAACGCTGCCGACAAGGCCAGCGCACCACCCAGGGATGGCTCGCGCAGCAGCCACCAGGTGGGCACGACCAGCAAGGCAGCGATGAACACGCTGAACAGGACCAGCGCGAGCAGGCTGGCCAGTCCACGGCGCGCGACGCTGCGCGCGAAATTTCCTTCCATGTCGAAGCCGATGCTCGCGCAGACCGCCGACAGCATCAATGTGTCGCCAATCAACAGCAGGATCGTGACTGGCCAATCCGCCGCGACGGCGGCCAGCGCGAAGACCAGCAAGGCAGGCAGGAATCGAGCCAGTCCGGCAAGCAGGGAACGCGGGCGGGCAGGAGGTTTTTGCATTTCGTGCGAGATCTTCAGCCAGGCCGCGAAGGAAGCGACGCCTGGATCAGTATATCGACGTGCAGCGCTGTTGGGCTCCCCGAAACGCGTTGCACGGAATCATCGGCTAGCCCGCCTCTGCGGGCTGCGGCGGCGGCGGAAATTGCAGGTGATAGCCCTGCACACCGAGATTGACCATGACCTCGTCGACATTCTCGCGGGCCAGCTTGCGCTGGGAGGACAGCTCGATCTCGATGACAAAGGCGAGGGTGCCCAGCTGTTCCGCGATGGGCCCGGGCAGGACATCAAACGTCTCCGGGGATTTCAGGTAAACGTAGGTTTCAGCCTTGCGCAAACTCTTGTATACGAAACACTTCATCGACACGGACTCCACCAGCGGACGACCTGCGAGGATAGCGCAGGCCATCAGCGCCGGTCATCGGACTAGGGCAATGCGGGTGCGCCGAAATCGGTCGGTGCGGCAGGAGCGACGATCTTCTTCCGTGGATGCTGGGCAAGCTCGGCGAGCAGTTCCGTGACCGCTTTCTCGACGCTCGGATCGCGCCCGGCGGCGAGCAGATCAGGACGATCGATGACCTCGATATCCGGACTGACGCCTTCGTTTTCGACCGCCCAGTTGCCCTCGGTATCCATGAAGCGGAACGTTGCCGCGAGCAGGGTTCCGCCATCGGCCAGCGACGGATTGCCCGAAATGCCGATCAGGCCACCCCAGGTGCGCGTACCGATCAGCTTGCCGAGGCCAAGCTTGTGGAAGTAATACGGCAAGGCATCGCCACCCGAACTGGCCAGGCCATTGATCAGCATCGCCTTGGGCCCGTTGTGCGAGAGCATCGGCGTGGCCTGCGGGTCGAGCCCACGCCGCTTCCAGTAATTGAGTGGCTTGCGCGCCAGCAACTCGATCATGCGATCGGGAATGAAACCGCCGCCGTTGTAGCGGTCATCGATGATCAGCGCCTCCTTGTCGGCATAGGCGAGCATGCCTCGGAACAATTCCCGATTGCCATCGACAGCGGTATTCGGCACATGGATATAGCCGATGCGTCCGCCCGACAGGCGATCGACCATCGCGCGCCGCGCACTGACCCAGTCCGCATAACGCAGGTTCAACTCGGAGGTGAGCGTCTCGACGCGCAGGCTGCGCGAGCCCTTTGCGTTGGCATGCGCATTGATGCGCAGGTCGACTTTCTGGCCGCCCTTGCCTTGCAGCAATTGATAGAAATTCTTTACCGTCCGCGCATCGACGCCATCAACCGCAATGATGTATTCGCCAGCCTTCACGTTTACGCCGGGGGCGGCCAAGGGCGAATGATTGCCCTCTTCCCAATCGCGACCCGGATAAATCTTGTCGATGCGGAAATAACCCGAGGCATCGGCGACAATCTCGGCGCCGAGCAGGCCGCCGGGTGTGCGCTCGAGCTTGGGCTGATCGCCCTGCTGCACATAGACGTGACCGGACTGCACTTCGCCCGCGAGCTCCTGGAACAGGTAATCAAGATCCTGGCGTGTTGCAACGTAGGCGACCAGCGGCTCGTAGCGCGCGCGCACCGCGTTCCAGCGCTCGATGCCACCATGCATGCCCGGGTCGTAGAACCAGTCACGCAGGATGCGCCAGCCATCGACAAACTCCTGGCGCCATTCGCGCGGCGGGTCGACCATCACTTTCAAGCGCGACAGATCCAGCGGCGACTTGGCCGGATCCTGATCCGCCTTGGCCTCGATGCGGGCAAACTTGCCGCTGAACTGGACGAGCAGATGCTTGCCATCAGCGGCGAGGCGGTAGTCATCGATGCCGCTGGCGACCTTGCTGTCCTTGTCAGCCTCGATACCGAGCATGCGCAGTTCGGCGCTGCCGCCGCCACGCCCGCCACTGGATGCGGTGTAGAAAACGGCGTCGGTGCCGGCCTGGAGTTTCTGGTAAATGCCGCTGGTGGCCTTGAGTGCCTGCTCGCGGCCGATGATTCCGGCGAGATCGACGCGCATTTCGTCGGCATCGGCATGCGCCGCCTGCTTTTTTGCGGCCTCGCTGGCTGCGGGCTTGGGCTGGCGCAGGAACGGGCCGGCGGCGGCAAGACTCAGCGCATAGATGCGGGTTGCATTGGCATACAGGTAGTTCTGCTCGTAGGCGCCGAACTGCAATTGGAAATCGCGGTTGGACAGAAAGTACATCCAGCGGCCATCCGGATCAAAGGCCGGGCTGAACGCGCTCGAGGTGGCCTCGGTTACGGCCGTGCGCGAACCATTCTTCAGCGAGTACATCCAGATCTGGTTGAGACCGGCATCGTTCTCGATCGTGTAAGCCAGCCAGCGTCCGTCCGGCGACCAGCGGTATTCGTTGATGTCGTCATGCCGGCTGCTGTCGACGTCCAGCGTCTTGCCGCTTTCGACATCGACAATGCGCAGGCGCTGCTGCTTGTCGGCATAGGCGATGTGGCGTCCGTCCGGCGACCAGATCGGGGCGAAGCGCCAGATGCCACCATCCTGAGTCAAGCGCTTGGGCGCGCCGCCATCGAGGTACTGCAGATAAATCTCGTATTCGCCGCTGGCATCCGACAGATAGGCGACGCGATCCGCAGCGGGCGACAGGGTCACGCCGATTTCGCGTGCGTCGGGCGTGTGCGAAATATTGCGGATATCCGGCTCATCGCCGGTCAGGCGGAATACCTCACCCCGCGCGGCAAAGACGATCGTGCTGGCATCGTCGTTCAGATCGAAGGATTCCACCTGTCCGGCAACATTCTTCCAGGTCGGCAGGGTTTGCGGAAAATCGCCGGTGACGCGGATGGGAACCTCGACCGTCTGCTCGTTTTTCGGATCGAAGCGCCAGATTGCGCCGCCGTTTTCGAACACGATGGCGTCCTTGCCGGCGCTCGGCCAGAGCACGTCGAAATCCTTGAACGTGGTCAGCTGACGCGCCTCGCCGCCGGATGCCGGCATCGCGAACAGGTTCATCGTGTAGTTGCGATCGGAGGTGAAATAAATCGTGTCACCGATCCACATCGGCTGATTGTCGCTGGCCGGGTTGTCGGTCAGGCGCTTGGAGGTGTTGTTGACCAGATCGAAAGTCCATACATCCTGGGCGCGACCGCCGCGATAGCGCTTCCAGCTGCGGAACTCGCGATCGATCGGCGTGTAGACGTAACTTTTGCCATCCGGCGAGAGCATGCCACCACCGGTTTCCGGCACGGCCAGCGGGGTTTCCATGCCGCCCGCGACAGGTACCAGATACGGACGACCACCACGATCGTCGGTGGCGACGCGGTTGGCGCGAACAAGGATGTTCTTGCCATCCGGGGTCCAATCGAGCACGCGATAATCGGTGCCGCCGCGAACCGGCTGCGGGCCGATGTCGTTGTAGAAGGTCAGCTGGCGCGGCTCGCCGCCACTGGCCGGAATCACATAGACCTGACGTGTGCCGTCGTACTCGGCCGAAAAGCCGATCGATCGGCAATCCGGCGAGAACTTCGGATACAGCTCCTGACCCGGATGCGAGGTCAAGCGCAGGGCGATACCACCCTTGGCCGCCACCGTGTAGATATCGCCGGCTTGGACAAAGGTGATCGCATCGCCGCAGATGTCGGGGAAGCGCAGCAGGCGCGAATTTCCCTCCGGCAGCGCATGAACAAGCGGAGCCGCAGCGAACAGCAGTGCAGCGACGGCAACAGGTAAACGCATCAGTAACTCCACGACAACGCGGAAAACCCGATTCTAACGTTCGCTTGCGCGAAGCCTAAGGGTCGAAAGGCAGGGGTCGCGCGCAACTGCCGCCATCACCTGCCGGCGATGGCCTGCTTCATCGCCGCAATGATGCCGGCATAGTCGGGTTTGCCGAAAATTGCCGAACCGGCGACAAACGTATCGGCACCGGCCCGCGCGATCTCAGCAATGTTGTCGATCTTGACGCCACCATCGATTTCCAGGCGGATATCGCGGCCGCTGCGGTCGATCAGCTCGCGCACGCGGCGCAGTTTTTCCAATGCCGAGGGCAGAAAACTCTGCCCGCCGAAGCCCGGATTGACCGACATGATCAGGACCAAATCGAGCTCGTCCAGCACATAATCAAGATAGTTGAGCGGCGTGGCCGGATTGAACACCAGGCCAGCCTTGCAGCCCTCGGCATGGATCAACTGGATCGTGCGGTCGACGTGCTCGGAAGCCTCCGGATGGAAGCTGATCGAGGTTGCACCGGCTCTGGCGAAATCCGGAACGATGCGATCGACCGGCTTGACCATCAGATGCACATCGATCGGCGCGGCCACGCCATGCTTGCGCAGCGCCTCGCAGATCAGCGGCCCGATGGTCAGGTTGGGCACATAGTGGTTGTCCATCACATCGAAGTGGATCCACTCGGCACCCGCCGCGATGACGGCATCGACCTCCTCGCCGAGACAGGCGAAGTTTGCCGAGAGAATGGAAGGGGCGATGATGCTGGGGAGTCTGGACATGAGTGCGGTGAGTGGGGAGTGGGGAGTGGATTTTCGAGGATTGAGCCATTGGCATTGCGGGAACGATTTCAGTCGCGATGCTTATTGCCATGGATGGCATGGTTGCCTGCAATGCAGGAGCACGCAGGCGCTGCCACCCAAAACGCATAGCGGCTGAAGCCGCTCCCTCGTATGTCTACCAACGTCAACGCAACGCGACTTTCAGCCTGTTGGCGACAACTGTCCCCGGTTTTTTCAGCACCGTCAAATTTGCCTGAACCGCTTTTCCCGCTAACCGCGTACTGCCTACTGCTTACTGCCCCAAGCGGGAACCTTCCACGCACTGCTGCATCCGATGTGTCGTAAAGGGGAAACAACCATGCATCAAGCCAATCTCGCACCCAATTTTTCCAAACTGACCGACCCCGAACTCGTGGATCAGGTTCTGCAGGGGCATACGGAAGCGTTTCGCCATCTCATGCAGCATTGCAATCAGCGCCTGTTCCGCATGGCACGTGGCGTGCTTGACGACGACACCGAGGCCGAAGATGTGGTCCAGGCATCCTGGCTGCATATCTACACCAAGCTGGACACGTTTCGCGGCGAGTCCAGCGTACTGACCTGGATGACCCGCATTGTGCTCAACGAGGCCTACGGCCGACTGCGTGAGCGACGACCGACAACCGATGTCGAGCAACTGGATATTGCCGCGACAGGGAGTACAACCGTGATCCCTTTTCCAGGCAAATTTGGTGCGGAAAACCCGGCTGCCATGGCCAGCCGCGCGCAAATACGGCAGTTGCTTGAGCACGCTGTGGCGAATCTGCCGGAACCGTTTCGCCTCGTCTTCATCCTGCGCGAGATCGAGGAATGCACCACCGAGGAAGCGGCGCAGACACTCGGCATCCGCGCCGAAACCGTCAAGACACGGTTGCATCGCGCACGCAGGCTTCTACGCGCCGCCTTGCAGGATACCGTCAGCAGCACGCTGTCTGAGGCATTCCCTTTCCTTGGTGCGCGCTGCGCAAAAATGACCGATGCCGTGATGAACGCGCTACCCGCATCACCGTCACCGACCAGCGACAACAATCTCTGACGACGGCACTGCATCGTCCTGGCAACACCCCCCACCCGGAGAACCCGTCATGCTGACTTATGCAATCGTTCTATTTGCCATTGGCGCGCTTGGCGGCCTGGTTCTGGCCAGCAGCGTGTTGCGCGGCAAGTTCGCACCCTGGGCGCTTTCACTGGCACATGCGCTGTTGGGTGCTGCCGGTCTCATCGTTTTGATCATCATGGTTCTGCAGGGATCAACCGGTAGTCGACTGGTTGCGGCACTGGCCCTGCTCATCGTTGCCGCGCTGGGCGGGTTCTTCCTCGCTTCGTTTCATATGCGCCAGAAGATTCCGGCCAAGGGTCTGGTCATCGGTCACGCGGGTATCGCGGTGATTGGCTTCCTGACCCTGCTCAGCTTGCTGCTCAATTGAAGCAACACACGGATATGCGCCATCCCCTGCATCCCGCCCTCGTCCATTTTCCAATCGCGAGTTGGTCACTGGCCAGCGCCGCCGATCTGGCCAGCCTGTCCCTGGGTCAACCCGCCTGGTGGCTGGCTGGCGTGCTGATGACGATCGGTCTGGTCACGGCCATTCCCGCCATGGCCGCCGGCTTCATGGAGTTGATGCGCCTGCCTGAGGACAGCGCGGCAATCAAGGACGTCAATCGCCACATGATCATCGTCATGACCGCTTTCTCAATGTACTTGGTCAGCCTGCTTCTGCGCGTCGATGCCATGAGCCTGCATGCGCCGGGCACGCTCGCGATAGCGCTGAGCCTGGCCGGATTTGTCTGCCTCGGCGTCGCCGGCTGGTTGGGCGGGAAGCTGGTCTACGGACACCGCGTCGGCGCGGACTGAAAGAGGGAGCTGGAATGCGATTGACTGCGCCAACCACTGCGCCAAAGCTGGAAATGACCGACATCTGCAACCAGCCGGTGACGATTGGCAGTGGCCAGCGTCGAACCCTGCTGTGTTTCTTCCGTGACGCCGCCTGCCCGTTCTGCAATTTCCGCATCTACGAGCTGACCCATCACCATGCAGGCCTGGCCAAGCTGGGTCTCGATGTCGTCGCTGTTTTCAGCTCCAGCACGGACGACGTGAAGCGCTTTGTGGCGCGACAACCGCGTCCGTTCAAGGTCGTTGCTGATCCGAGTTCCAATGCACACAAGCTCTACCGCATCGAACGCTCGTTCTGGCGCAAGCTCAAAGGCATCGTGACGCGTGTCCCAACCCTGCTCAAAGGCATGCGCATCGTCGGCCTGGCCGGACTCAACACCAGCAACCTGATGCCGGCGGATTTTCTCATCGACGAACATGGCCGAATCGTCGAGGCTTACTACGGAGAGGATGCCGGCGACCATATCCCATTCGAACGCATTGAACTGTTCGTCGCCCGCGGTCTGCTGCAGAGGCACGAGGCATAGCCCGACAAGCAAACGGCGGCCATCAAGAAACAGGCCCTGTTTGCCGGTACTTTGCGCTGGAACTCGCTAAAGCTGGCTCCTGCCCAAACAATTGCAGCGCTTCGAGCGGCGGAATCCGCCAAGCGGGTACCGTCCTGCGCCAATCAGGTTCGGCAAACGGCTAGTTGAACCCGCGCTCCGACTTTATCCGCTCATAGGCGGCATTGATCTCGCGGGCACGCGACTCGGCGCGTTGCTTGAGCTCGTCGGGAACATTGCCGAGCTTGTCCGGATGATGCTGGCTCATCAGTTTGCGGTAGGCACGCTTGATGTCGCGTGGCTCGGCTTCATGAGTGATGCCGAGCACGACATAGGGATCAGCCGCGGATACCGTGCTGCGCGGACGCTGTTGCTGGCCGGACCAGCCGCCTTGCGGACCCTGATACTGGTAGCGCGCGCCATAGCCTTTCATCGCGGTGACCGCGGCGAGTTCGGCTTCGCTGACACCGAGAGCCGCGCAGAGCTGACGGAGCATGCCGAGCTTGTGGGCGACCAAGGTACCTTCTGCATAGACCAGATCGAGCAGCATGTCGAGCAGCAGGAAGGCCAGATCGCGTCGGCCGTGCGTCCATGCGCGCAAATTGGCAACGGCCGGGTGCGCATCGAACTCGGGAGCCTTGCCGAGATTGAAATGCTCGATCGCCACGCGACGCAGATCGGGATCGAGGCGCAGCCGATTCATCAAGGCTTCGGCGGCCCGGATTTCGACTTCCGACACACGTCCATCCGATTTCGCCAGTGCGCCGGCGAATGCGAACAGCGGCCCGATGAACGATGTGGCGTGCGCCGGGCGCCGACTCTGCGCCGTACTCAAATCGAACATGTGCCCGACAAAGGTGCCGATCAGCATCCCGAAAAAGTTGCGAAACACCATCAGGCCAAGAATGGCGCCGACGATCTTGCCGATGTAGCTCATGAGCGGGTGCATCCTCGGGCGCGTCGCGCCGGGATGGCTGGCACGAGGCTGCCGGCAACGGCGGGATTCCGCAGAGCCGGGTCATTCAGGCTGAATCCGAATCTGCAACGAATGCGATCGGACGGTCTGGAAAACAGCATGCAATGAACCTGGGGCCAAGGGGATCGGCGATTTTACACGGCTGGCCGGCCGGTCTGGGCCAGCCTGCGGTTAAACTGCGCGCTGGCTGACGTTCCGGAACCCGCCCAGTGCCTTCGACCCTGCTTCAATCCGAGCTTCCCGGCCTTGATCTGATCCATCGTGGCAAGGTACGCGATGTTTACGCACTGCCCGACAACGAGCTGCTGATCGTCGCGACCGACCGGCTCAGCGCGTTCGATGTGGTGCTGCCGGATCCGGTGCCAGGCAAGGGTGAAATGCTGACCCGGCTATCGAACTTCTGGTTCGCCAAGACGGCACATCTGATGCCCAATCACTTGATTGACCGCCCAATTGCCGAGGTCTTGCCAACTGGCGTCGATGTCTCGCTATATGCGCGGCGCAGCGTGATCAGCAAGCGACTCAAGCCGGTACCGTTCGAGGCCATCGCCCGCGGTTACCTGATTGGATCGGGCTGGAAGGACTACCAGGCGACGGGCTCCCTGTGCGGAATCGCCCTGCCCAAAGGCCTGAACCAGGCCGAGCAGTTGCCCGAACCGATCTTCACGCCATCGACCAAAGCAGCGATCGGTGGCCACGACGAGAACGTGGATTTTGAAACGGTCGCCAGCCAGGTTGGCCGCGAATTGGCCGAGCAGGTACGCGCAGCGACCCTCGCGATCTACGCATTTGCTGCCAGTTATGCGGCCACGCGCGGCATCCTGATCGCCGATACCAAGCTCGAGTTCGGCACCGACGCGCATGGCAAACTGTATGTGATGGACGAGATGCTGACGCCGGATTCCTCGCGCTTCTGGCCCACCAACGAATATCGCGTTGGCATCAGCCCGCCAAGTTACGACAAGCAGTTCGTGCGTGATTATCTGGAGACGCTGGACTGGAACAAGCAGTCACCCGGGCCATCGATCCCGTCAGACATCATCGAAGCCACGGCGGCGAAATACGCCGAGGCACTCGAGCGGCTGGCTGATATCCGCCTCAGTTGAGCGGGTGCATTCCCAATATTCATTATTACTTCTGCTGATCCGATTGGAGCTTCCTGATGCGTTCGCTAGAAGACTGGTTTGGCAACTACAGTCAGGATCACCGCAACCCACTCAACCGTGTCATCCACTGGATTTGTGTGCCGGCAATCCTGTGGGCGGTGATGGCGGCACTCTGGGCAATTCCGGTACCTGCTTCGATCGGTCGGCCGGGATTCTGGTGCGGCATGGCGCTGATCGCCGCGTTCGCATTTTATTGGCGTTTGTCCAGGCCCATCGGCATTGCCATGCTGGTTGTCTTCGTGGCGTTTGGTCTGCTTACCGAATGGCTGTTTCGCAGCATCGGGGCGAATCAACTCATGTGGACAGCCGTCAGCGTGTTCGTGCTCGCCTGGATTGGCCAGTTCATCGGTCATCTCATCGAAGGCGCGCGTCCGTCGTTCTTCACCGATCTGGCGTACCTGCTGATCGGTCCCGCATGGCTGGCCGACAAGCTCATGCGGCAATTGAAAATCGGATATTGATGTCCGCAGCGCGAGCGTTGACCAGACAAAAGGAGCCATCGCGTGGTCAAGCATCATCATGAGATCCACCGCACCGACCGCATCGGCTGGCTTCGCGCTGC
>JBDTCQ010000017.1:0-9763 GCA_039923515.1 Dokdonella sp. | reverse complement strand
CTTCAGTGACCAAGAATCCGAGCCACGCTTTCGTCAGGAAATACGGAAGAAAGCGGACCGCGATAGCACGTCGCGCGGAACAAGAAGGTCAACCATGTAATCGATGGCACCGAACTATCCACTATCAAATAGGCCCCGAAGGTTTCACTCGCGAATTCGTGAACCCATGCCGGGGAATTTCTGAGTGGGAAAGTTCGAAACCTCGTTTGGATCATGTCCGATTTACCCAGGAATCTGCGTATCCATGAGCACACATCAGTAAACCCCTCTTTTTCCGGAGAATTGGAAATGAAATCGATACAACCCTCGACATCGCGCGGCTCGACCCCGCTGGCGCCAATCAGGAGAATTGTGGGGAGCATCTTGTCACTGGCCTTACTCGCGAGCAGCCCGTTTGTGATGGCACAGGACTTCAATGAACCAGACAGCAGCGATGCGCCATGGAGCGTGCTTTCCGCTTCACCGTATGTGCCAGATCCCAGTTTTAACCAGAGCCTGTATGTGGCAGAACCATATCCTGGTCAGCAAAACAATTCACAGTTGGGTAGGAAAATTCTGCGTTTAAGCAACGGCGATGTCATCGTTGCGGCAGTCGGGTCGAAACATGACGGAGCGCTAGGTGATCCCCCGGTAAATCTGATTCTGGCGCGATACAACGCTGCCGGCCAAAACGTCAGTTGGTCGAACCCTGGCGCTGTCGGCTACCACTTCAATATGTACGTGGTATTTCCCAATACAAGCGACCCAACATCAGGCGCAAGTGTCAAGGATGTACTGGATATCAAGCTATTCGGCAATCGGATTTTCGTGCTTGTGGACCATGCTTTCCAAAACACCAGTGATATTGACAGCGTGATCCTTGTCTTCGGAACGGATGGCTCGTATCTCGGCTCCACGAACGTATTGAATTCGACGTTGCCCGAATACAGCGGCGGCATGTACATCTACGGAAACGGAACCTTTCCCGAGACCGTCGGCATAGCGGTAGTTGCCTCGACATTCAACGGCGTATGGCGCCCCACCTTTATTTCGGGCACGGTCAATGCGAATAGCTCGATCACCTTCGCTGCACCTGCTTTCCCCAATCCAGGCAACTATTGCCCGACCAATCGCGGTTGCATTCTGCGCAGTGTCGCTGCCGGAGGTCGCGGCGCGACGGGCTTTCCGAACCGCTTGTATCTTGCCGGTACGCGTCAGGCGAGTATTCCAGACAACAACGATTGGGATTTCCTCGTCATGGCGGTCAATTTCAACGGTACTTCCCTGACGTCATTTGGCGGCGCCGGTGTCACTACGGTTCCATTTTTCGAAGGCGGCGCGAACTACAACGATGCCAATTCGATTCAGGTGGAAACCAGCGGCATAGTTGGCAGCGTGCACGATGCGCTTTACGTATCCGGTTACGTTGAGCGAGAGTGCAAGGATGGGTTTGGTGTGGCGAAGATCAAGGACGACGGAGCGCTCGATACCACTTTCGGCAAGCCCAATGGGGGTGCAAGGACCGGGAAGTTGGTACTGGGCGGCGCAGCTCCTGCCGTGTTGGGAAGCTGTTCTGATTTTTTGCCGTTCTCGACTTCAGCGAGCTACGCCAACGCCAGTGCGCTGGCCAATGGCAAGCTGGCCATCGCCGGATTCACGGATAAGTTCAATTTGCCGGCGTGTATTTCAGGACAACCCTGCCATGAAGATGATCTCGATGGAATGATCGCAGTTATCGACACGGCGCACGGTGATGTCGATTCGTTTCGGACTTATGCCTATACGGGTACGGTCAACGGTCCACGCACACGACACTCGGGCTTTTGGGGGATCAGCGAAAGCGGCGGTGGCACCTTCACCGCCACGGGTGTAGTTCGTTACTTCGAGGCCGCGCCTGGTCAGCCCTCAGGTGCGCAAAAGATCGGAACCCTTCGCGTGAGTAGCGACACGATCTTCGCGAATGACTTTGATGGTACTTCAGGGAATTAGGTTGAAAGAAGGGGGATTTCATACTCAGTTCGGGGCGCATTCGCACACTTTCAGCGTATCGGGCATTCGTTCGGAGCCTCAACAATCAGGCCACTGCAATCTCTTCGGGGGGTGATCCCTTCCGATCAGTGCTATTTTCCTGAAGTTGAGGTCGCCCTATACATTTATCGAGGAGCTAGTTATGTCGAAGAGCCGTGTTGTCGCAAGTTGTGTGGCGTTGGCAATCTGGATTTTGCCCATCACTGTGTTGGCTGCCAAGGACAAGGATCACCCGCTCGTTGGCCGCTACGAGGGATCGGAGCTGTTTGGTCATAAGCACTCGGACTATGACGAGGCGGATCTGATCAATGGTCCGATCGTCGGGGAGGTCAGCGACGACAAGCACGGTTGGGTGCACGTGGAAGGAGAGAACGATTTCTACTACTACAAGTTGCCTGCCGGACGCTCAACACTTGAAGTGCTGCGAAATTACGAGATGAGTCTGAAAGACAAAGGGTTCGATGTGACGTTCACTTGCGCGACATCGAACGGTTCGTGCTATGTGAAAGATCCGAATATGAGAGTCATTACGGGCCCATCCCAATTTTCCCTGGCGAATGACCCGCCGCCGTTGGATGGCGTCAGCCCGAGGTATTTCGACATCAGCGCGCGCTATTTGCTGGCCAAGCTTTCGCGGCCAGAGGGAGCGGTCTACGTCAGCATCTCATTCTCGGAGGGTGAGAGGGGCAACTTCGCGTTCGTTCACGTCGTTGCGACCAAGGAAATGGAGGAAGGCAAGATCAAGTTTGTCGGAGCGGGGCAGATGCATGACGCACTCTCCGACAAAGGACGGATCAGCCTCTATGGGATCCAGTTCGATTTCGACAAGGACGTGATCAAACCCGAATCCAAGCCGACGCTCGACGAAATCGCCAAGCTCTTGCGCGCCGACCCCGAGTTGCGGCTCGCAATCGTAGGCCACACGGACAAGCAGGGAACGGCCGACTACAACGTCGATTTGTCAAAGCGTCGTGCAGAAAGCGTTGTAGCTGCGCTAACCAATGAATATGCCATCGCAGCGTCGCGACTCAGCCCACACGGTGCGGGGGCGAGCGAGCCACTGGCGTCAAACGACACCGACGAGGGCAGGGCGAAAAACCGGCGCGTGGAACTGGTGAAGCAATAGGGGGTGCCGCGCGTACTGGTCATGACCTGTTCTCGGCCAATTCGGTTTGCCGTGCTGGTTTAGCCCCGCTCTATTTGAGCAACGGTCCGCAGTATGATTCGAGACTCACGACGTCTCCTGAAACGCATCCTGCCTTTGTCCGCCCTGATTGATCATCGACCCCGCTCATGAAACCTTGTGGCGTGGCGTGAACAGCATTGAGTCGATATTGAGCTCGCCTTGATTGATGGCGAATTCTTGATCCGCTATTCGGTCACCGACTGGCTCGTCCCCCTCTTACGATTAAACGTTGAGCCAGCGCGCTGCATCGCTTTCAGCGAATGCTCAGCCACACCCGTCGTCCGGAAGCGCAAACTCAAGCTCTGTGGCGTCCGAAAAGATCAGATTGCAGTGTCAGCAAGCGTTGATTGGCGGCAACGCGCAGGTGATCAACTCCAACTTTGATGGCTCCGTCAAGGACGCTGATCGCCATCCCACCCGCTTCGGCTAGCAGGCTGCACATGGATCTCATCTGACACGTAATCCGCTTTCTCCATGGCCCGGATTTCTTTGTGCGTCTGTTGAGTTGAAATTGCCAGCACCGCGTGTGGGGCGATGCACAATGCCCATTGGTCTCGCCGGACACAGGGTTCGACTTCATGTAATCGCGCGCGCCAGATCGCCCATCAGGCTCCTGCAGCGATGCTGTCGAGAGAGAGGCTGCGCATATTTCGGCTCAGGAGCACCCCGATGTCTGGTTTGCCCGGCGTTCTGCGCACTCTTGAAGTACACAGACCCTGGCCGTCATCAATCGCTGGATGGTCGAATCTAAAGGGTCGTGCGTGTAGATTCGATCATTGAAGTACGGGAATGGACTGAACGCTCGCCCGAATGACCAAGGAATATCGGGATGAATATCGCTCGCCACATCAGGACGGGATCAGCTGCGTTGATGGCGTTGTTCGCCGCGACAGGGACCGTCGTCGCCACTCCCGATGGCAATCCTGTCGCCGATGTACCGTCTAAAGCACGCGTCGTCGAAGCGTCCGATCACGTGGTTGGCCTTACATTGCCCTACGCCAATAGCGCACCTGCGAAAAAAATCGTCATTCACTCACAAAGCGAGCTGCCGACTTTCAGTTACAAGCTCATCCCGCCCAGCGCTACCGCGCTATTCGATAACAACGCAGCGCTACTCGCTCTCGCCAAGGCGCAGCGCAAGGATGCCGAGGCGACTCTGGCGAAGTACGAGATCAGCGACAAGGCCACCCTGCGCGACCTTTACGAGGCCATCCGCGACGCGGCGCTGCTTGAAGGCGATGCGAAGTCCGCGATCAGTGCCAGTGCCAAGATGCGTGATCTCTCAGAAAAGCCGGCGCAGAAATTGACTTCCGGCTTGATGGGAGACGCCGCAGCCGCGGCGCTCTCTTCCGGCGGCACTGCGCAGCAGCGCGAGGCAGTGTTTCAGCAGGCGTTTGCGGCATCGCTCAACGCGCTGCCGTGGGCTCTGGTCGGCGACGCTGTCATCGCATGGAAGGGACAGCTCGATGCACCCGTCACGGAAGCCATGTTGCGAGGTAACGTGGAAACGCATCTTGATCCCATGGTGAAGCAGTCCGGTGAAATCAATGGCGACGCTGCACGCGAGCTGATCAATGGTTTGATGTATGTGCGTCAGATTGATCCGTACTCCGCCCAGGCGGCGTCAGTGCTTGCCTCGTACATCGCGGCAAACAAGCAAACCAAGACCGATATCTGGGCCAAGCGCAAAGTTGTGCTTGATGCTGAAAAACAAAAGCTGACACCTGTAATCGTCGCTGTTTGGGATGAAGGCGTCGACGTTGCATTGTTTCCTGGTCGCTTGTTTACCAACGCCGCGGAAAAGGCCGATGGCAAGGACGACGACGGCAATGGCTTCGTTGACGACATCCACGGCATCGGTTACGACGAAGACGACAATCCGGCGACCGAATCGCTGATTCCTTTCGAGGCAAAGTATCCGGGCCGCGAGGCCGAGCTCCGCGAACTCAGCCTCGGTCGCAGAGAGAGTGAGGCTGGCGTCGACTCGACGGCAGCCAACGCCTATCGCAATCGCGCGGCATCGGTAACGGCAGACGAGGTTGCTGCCTTGATGGAAGCGGGAAAATTCTATGACTACTACGCGCACGGCACCCACGTTGCCGGCATCGCAATGGATTCCAATCCTGCTGCTCGGCTGATGGTGATTCGGTCCAATTCATCCGGTTACAAGATCAGGCCGCCAGCCGAGACCCCGGAAATGGCCACGCGCTGGGCCTCGCATATCAAGGCCGTCGTCGACTATATGAAGGACCACTCTGTTCGCGTGGTCAACATGAGCTGGGGTTTCAATATCGGTGAGATCGAGATATCACTCGAAAAGAATGGCATCGGCAAAACAGCGACCGAACGCCGCAAGATCGCGATCGAGTCGTTCCGAATCCAAACGGAGGCATTGACTGAAGCCCTTCGCAACGCACCTGAGATATTGTTTATTCCTGGCGCAGGCAATTCGAACAGCGATATCGGCTTTGCGCGCTTCATCCCGGCAGATATTGATTTACCCAATGTATTGGCCGTCGGCGCTGTGGACCAGGCCGGTGACGAAGCGAGCTTCACCAGTTACGGTGCGCGCGTGCGCGTTTACGCCGACGGCTTTCAAGTCGACAGCATGGTGCCTGGAGGTTCGCACATGCGCGGATCAGGTACCTCAATGGCCGCACCGCAGGTGACCAACCTCGCAGCCAAACTTTTTGCGCTGAATCCGAAATTAGCCCCCACCGAGGTCATCAAGCTGATCGTTGATGGCGCGACAAAGTCATCCGATGGGAAGCGTTTACTGATCAATCCAAAAGCCTCAGTTGCCTTGCTCGAATCGAAACACTGAATCAGAAACCGCATTGAACCGTACCCGATAGCACCTGCCGCATCAACCATCGAAAGAAATGCAATTCCCAAGAAGGGGCATCATCATGAACCGATTGATCTTGAACGCGGCCGCAGCGCTCGCTGCTGGTCTTTCGCTTGCCTTCGCATCAATGTCCGCAAATGCGGAAAGCGCGCCCGCAACACGCATCGTGATCCACACGCAAAGCGAATTGCCAACTTACAGCTACAAGATCAAGGCGCCCAGCATCAAGGTACTGCTTGATGACAACGCCGAATTACTCAGCCTTGCAGATGCGGTCAGCAAGGATACCGAGGCGACCTTGGCCAAGTATGAGATTGAGGACAAAGCAACCCTCGCAGAAATGTATGGCGTGTTGCGCGATGCGGCCCTGCTTCGCGGCGATGCCAAGGCGACGCGCGCAAACAGCGCGAAGATTCGAGAGCTCGCTGACAAACCGGCCGCAAAACTGACTTCCGGTCTTCGCGAAGATGCCGTCGCGGCCGCTATCGCGGCTGGCGACGATCCGAGCACACGCAAATCCGCATTCACCGACGCATTTGCCACGTCGATTGCGAGGCTGCCTTGGGAGGTGGTCGGAGACGACATGAATTCAATGAAGATGGAATCCGAAACACCCAATCTGGGTACCCTCATTCGCGGCATGGCCGAGAGCAAGTTTGATCCCGCTCTGAAGCAATCGGGGCAACTCAGCTGGAAAGTGGCACAAAGGGTCATCTTTGTTGCGGTATTTCAGCGGCGCCTGGAACCTTACTTCCCTGAGGTTACTGCGGCGCTTGGCAAGTACATCGTGGCGCACAAGAAGCTCAAGCCCGATATATGGGCCGAACGCAAGCTTGCTTTGACGAAGGATTCCACGGAGCTGACTCCGGTTGTTGTAGCAGTCTGGGACGGGGGTGTGGACACGACGCTGTTTCCCGGACGGCTGTATGTCAATCGCGCGGAGAAGGCCGACGGCAAGGACAATGATGGCAACGGGTTCGTCGATGACATCCACGGCATTGCTTTCGACGAGGATTACAAACCCGCGATTGGATCGCTGCTTTCTTTCGAAGCAAAGTTTCCTGGTCGTGAGGCAGAGCTGCGCCAGTTTGATCTCGGGGCTGGAGACACGAACGCCGGAATCGACTCTGCTGATGCCAAGTATTTCCATGAGCGGATGGCATCCTTGAAACCTGAACAGGTCCCGCCGTTCTTCGAGGCCCTCCAGTTCTATGACGGCTATGCACACGGAACCCATGTGGCCGGAATTGCGATGGATTCCAATCCCGCTGCACGATTGATGGTAGTCCGCGGGGACTACTCGGACTATCGGACCAAGCAACCGGGCAACACTCCGGAGCGCGCTCACCGCTACGCCGCAATCGTCAAACCCATTGTCGACTACCTGAAGGCCAATGGCGTGCGCGTGGTCAACATGAGCTGGGGTGAAGATCTCGGTGGAATCGAGAGGACACTCGAAGTGAACAGCATCGGCAAGACGGCAGAAGAGCGTCGCAAGATCGCCCTGGAATCGTTCAAGATTCAAAGTGACGCCCTGACCGCCGCCTTCCGCGTTGCGCCGGATATCTTGTTTGTGGCCGCCGCCGGTAATTCGAACAGTGATATCGGCTTCGCGGGCGCGATTCCGGCCGATATCGCGCTGCCGAATGTGCTGACCGTCGGTGCGGTTGATCAGGCCGGTGACGAAGCGAACTTCACCAGCTACGGCGATCGCGTTCGCGTGTACGCCAGCGGCTTCCAGGTCGAGAGCGTGGTTCCGGGCGGGCTGCACACACGCATGTCAGGAACCTCGATGGCCGCGCCGCAAGTGACCAATCTCGCCGCCAAGCTGTTTGCGCTGAATCCGAAGCTGACCCCGACCGAGGTGATCAAGCTGATCCTCGATGGCGCGACGAAGTCATCGGATGGCAAGCGACTGTTGATCGATCCGAAAGCATCCGTTGCGTTGCTCGAAGCGAAGCACTGATCCATTTAACCCACACGTATCTCTCTTTCAGAGGAAGGTCAAAGGCCATGAGAAGTCCAGCAAAATCCGCGTTGGTACTCGCAGTAATGGTTGCGTTGAGTGGCTGTGCAATGTCAGCCACAAACGACGCGCCGGCGAAAGTTGCTTCGGTACAAGCCGACGCACCGCATTTCAAGATTGACGAAAGTCGGCTACCTCACCTCGGCGCAATCAGCTTCGCAGATCTTGATCCGAGCAGGAGCGCGTGTGGCGATCTGTTTGGCTACGTGAACGGAAAGTGGCTTGCTGCGAATCCCATGCCGCCGGATCAGCCCTACTGGGGCGCGGCCCTAATTTTCGTTGAGCGGTCCCTCGCGATACAGCGCCAAATCGCTGAGCAGTCTGCTGCGGACCCCCGCGCCACAGGCGTCGAGAAGATCATCGGCGATTTTTACGCGACCGGCACCGACACGGCCGCAATCAATGCGCAAGGTGTGGAACCTTTGTTGCCGCGGCTGAACGCGATTGATCGACTGCGAAGCGTTGCCGACATTGCCGACTATCTGCGCAGCGCCGCCGCGCGCGGTGGCGGCTTCATCTTTTATTTTGGAGCAGCCCCAGATCTGAAACATTCCAACAACATGATCGCTGACGTAAATCAGGGCGACTTTGGCTTGCCTGATCGCGGCTACTACTTCGATGCGGACAAACGTGATCAGCTTGCGGCATACCGCGAGCATATTGCCAAGGTGTTGGTGTTGTCCGGTGTGCCACAAGACACCGCGCGAGCCGATGCGAAAGCCATCATCGCATTCGAAACGCGATTGGCGAAGGTATCGCGCAGCGCGGAGCAGAACACTGACTGGTCCTTTTACTTCAACCCGGTCACCCCGGCGGCTGCGGACGCATTGACGCCGAATTTTCCGTGGACCGAGTTTTTCAAGTCGCAGGGTATGGCCGTTCCGGCGATGTTTTCACTGGCCATGCCTGAGTTTCAGAAGGAGTTCGATCGCATGCTGGTCGAGGTTCCCGTCGACGAATGGCGCGCGTACCTGCGCTTTCACGAAGTCGATCGCGCTTCTCCGTACCTGAGCGAGCCGTTCGTTACGGAAAACTTTGCGTTCTATTCAAAAGCGCTGCTGGGTCAAAAAGAGATGAAGGCGAACTGGAAACGCGTGCTCGCCACGATCAACGACGAGTCCGGCGAAGCGATGGGTCAGTTGTACGTGGGGGTTGCGTTTCCGGAGCGATCCAAGCGCGAGATGGAAAAGCTGGTCGCCAATTTCGAGGTTGCACTGAAGGCGCGACTGGAGAACCTGGCGTGGATGAGCGCTCCGACCAAGGCCAAGGCATTGGAGAAGCTTGCGGCATTCAAGGTGAAGATCGGCTATCCCGATCATTGGCGCGATTGGAGCGGACTTGAAACCTCACGCGCAGGTTACTACGCCAACGTTACGACGGTGGAAGCGTTCAACCGTCACTGGGACACGGCCAAGATTGGCAAGCCGGTCGATCGGACGGAATGGCTATCGACGCCGCAGACCGTCAACGCGTATTACGATCCAACGAAGAACGATCTCACGTTTCCCGCGGCAGTCCTGCAGCCACCCGCGTTCGACCCGGATGATGCGGGCGATAACTACGCGAAAATTGGCGCGATCATCGGCCACGAAATGATCCATGGTTACGACGGTGAAGGCAGCAAATTTGGCGCGACCGGAAACCTTGAGAATTGGTGGACGCCAGAGGATAAAAAGCGCTTCAACGAACGCACAGC
>JBDTCQ010000016.1:0-9120 GCA_039923515.1 Dokdonella sp. | reverse complement strand
GCGAAGTGACCGCTGCGGCCGAGTTGCTCAGGTGTCGCCGTGAGCAGGATCAGGCCTGGTGTGCGCGCCGCCAGGGTTTCAACGAGGCTGTATCCGGCGCTTGCCGACTCCGCTGTCCAGGCCAGGTGATGAGCTTCATCGACAATGACCAGATCCCAGCCCGCCTCGGTGGCTTGCGCGGTGCGCTTGGGCGAGCCGCTCAAGAAACCGATACTGGCCATGATCAGCTGCTCGTCCTGGAACGGATTACGTGTCGGATCGCTGGTTTCAATGGATTCGCAGCGTTCCTCGTCGAACAACGAGAACTGCAGGTTGAATCGGCGCAGCAGCTCGACAAACCACTGATAGACCAGGGTTTCCGGAAGCAACACAAGCACCCGGCCTACGCGGCCGCTGGCGAGCAAGCGGGCAAGGATCATGCCGGCCTCGATGGTCTTGCCGAGGCCAACTTCGTCAGCGAGCAGGATGCGCAGCGGTTGCCGTGCAGCGGCGATTTCGGCAACGCGCAGTTGGTGCGGGATCAGGTCAATGCGCGAAGATTCGAGTCCCCAAGCCGGCGAACGCAAGGCTTCGGCACGGCGCAACAGTGCTTCCTGGCGGAAATCGAATCGATCGGCCCGATCGACCCGGCCCGATACGAGGCGCTCATCTGCGCGCGAAATCGCCTGGCTGTCATCGAGTTCGGCTTCGTTGAGCGTTTTGCCGCCGCCGTGATAGACGAGCAGGCCGTCTTCCTCACCCACTTGGTCGATGACGAAATTGATGCCCTTGCCGTTGACCTTCTGGCCGACGCGGAACTCCGCGCGCGCGATCGGTGCGCTGTGCGCCGCGTACTGGCGCAATACACCCGCCGTTGCGTACAGAACCTGCACGCTGCGTCCTTCGATACGGATCAGTGTGCCAAGACCGAGTTCAGGCTCGGCATTCGAGATGTAGCGTTGACCTGGAACCAAAGCCATCAGATTTCGGTGTTTTTCATTAGGGTTTTTGATTATCCCCTGTCCGGCCGCACGCATAAACACGAATCGGAGTATTTGCAGTGGCGGCTGCGAAAAAACCAGTCGATTCGACGAAATTTTGCCTCAGGGCAGTTCGAATCCGTTAACAAAAATGGAGTCGGTAGCGGACGTGGCGACAAAAACGCCGCTACCCCATTCGATCTGTGTGTTGCCATCCGGATGCAGGGCGGCAACGAAGGCGATCTCGCCGGCGTTGTTGACGGCGGGAGCGCCACTGAAGATTGGCCAGCCATTCGGATCGTCAATATGCTGACCGACACGGCCCGGGCCGAGGTCCGTATCGACGGGATCCTCCTTGCCGATGACCCGCACCAGGCTGGTTCCGTCGCCTGCATAAATGGCCTGACCGTTGGCGTCCCGGGCGCGAAAGACGACGAGGCCGTTGTCGTTCATCGCCGGGGCGAAAAATTCAATATCGCGGATCGGACCAGTTGCCTCAACCCGGGCGATCTCGGTCGCCTCGACACCCGAGTCGGTTGGCGTAAAGCGGTAGATGGCGCGGACTGCGCCGGTCTCGAGGCGAAGGATGACGGCCACCTGGCCGGAATTGTTGTAGGCGAGCCCGTTGTCAAAGCGGTTGTAGGGAGATGCGGCATCGGTCGCCGAGTCGACGGCCATTGTCGTGTAGCTGCCATCCGTGGCAAAGCTGCGAATCTCGTTGTGATTGAAGTCGCCGATGCTGACCTTCGAAGCAATCCGACGCTGAGCATTCATCGCCGGTGTGTAGATATAGGCATACGGGCCAGACTCGACATTGTTGTCGACGATATGCAGCACGGAACTGCCGGCGCCGGTCGAGGCGAGGCCGTAACCGGATCCGAGCCCAGCCCGGTATCCGATCACGCCAGCGGTGTTTATTACCTGCCCGGCGAACGACGTCGGCGTCAGCGGCAGTGTGCTGACAATCGATGACGTCGCGGTCTGCTCATCGAACCGGCGCAGGCGATAGGTGCCGCCATCTTGCCAGGTGTAATAAGCGACTTGCCCGCTATCGTTGATGCTGACCCGGTCGGAGATGCCATCAACCGGCGCCGCATGCAGGGCCACTATCCCGCCGGTTCCGTGCGAACCAAACCACACCCCCGCGCCGGTATTCGCCTGATTGCCATCAATCGGCACGATCTGCACCGGAAAGGCGACCTTGCCGGCGTTGTTGATGTTTGCCGATATGCTGTTGAACGACGATCCCGGCGGCAAATTCCAGCCATTGTCGTTGACCAGCAGGTTGCTGCGCGCCTGCAACTCGAACGTGGTGTAGTTCCGTGTGTCCGCGCGGGCGCTGCCGAATCCAATCATCATCGCCAGCAAGAGCGATCCGGAAACTTTCAAGTGATGCATGCGTGATCTCCCGTTTGATGACTTGGCGCGCTCATGTCGTGCTGGATTCATCGATCAACAATGTACCCAAGAATCCGAAAGCACGTATTTCGGATCCATCATCGTCCACGAGGGAGGGCCATACCATGCGCGAGTTGGCGGTCCCCGTCATCGACCAATTCGCCGATCCAGCCACTCAATAATCTCCTGTTGCATCGGCTCAGGAGCTCGCTCAAGGCTCTGCACGCATACGAATGCTGCGCTGCGGTCGCTGTCCGCCTTGGCCATTTTCTGGCGCACGCGGGCTGGTCGTTGTTCGCTGGGCTTGAGCTGGACGACGTGCAGGCTATTGTCGACGATCGCGCTGTTGTGGAGGAATTCGAGGTGGGTGGCAACGGCTTCGGTCTTGAACTGCTCATTTGAACGCAGGCGATGACTGCAGTTGCTCGCGAGCAGATCCGGATGCTTGGCAAAGAAGTCGCGCAGGGTCGAGCGGCGCATCGGATACGGGTTGTGATACAGCCGGTAGTAGCGATCCTCCAGGCCAGCGATGCGGGCACTCAACTGTTGGGAATCGAGGTTGCCGACTTTGTCCTCACGTTTGCCGCGCAATCCTTTCAGTCGATTCAGGAGGCGGCCGCTCCACGTCGTTCTGGACTGCATCTTCCAGAGTCCGCGTTGAACCACCTTGCGATCGCGAAAAAAATCTGCGGGATTCACATCACGCAAGAGGAACATGTCGTCGTTGAAGTAGACGAAATTTTCGGCCAGGCCTTCGATGCGCCAGAGCATCGAAATGATCGAGCGGCTGTTGAAGGTCGGAAGGTGCTGCCCGAAGCCGGCGAAGATTTCATGATGTTCGACGATATTGAAGCGATCGCCATGTTCACTGCTGCGCAGCCGACGGATGATCTCGGGAATCTGACCATCGACGACAATATGGATTTTGCGGAACCACGGTGCGAATCGAAGGATAGAGCGGATGCACCAGGCGATTTCGCCGGCATCGTTGAAACGAGTTTGATCGGCGCTGGCGGGGGGTGTCTTGCCGGTTTGGGCAAGCCAAGAATCGAGCTTCTTGCGGTGCTCAGGGTCGGCGCCATCCACCCAGGTAATGACGGCGTCAATGCTCATGCCGCTTGCGGGTGCGAAGTCGCCACCAAATTCAGCTTTCGGATCAAGAATTCCGGCTCCTGCAATATACCCGAGCAACGCGGGTCGAGGTCAGGCAGGCGGATGCCGCATGGATCCTCGCTTGCGACGCGCCCCGAAATTTTGAGGCGCGTCGATCGCGAATTGTTACCAGATTTTGACCTGGGTGTCGCCATCACGAACCATGGCGTCGCCACTCTTGCAATCAAATGCCTTGGCAAACGCCGGCATGTTCGACGGTGCGCCGATCGCACGGTAGCCGGCTGGTGAATGCGGATCGGTATTGAGCAGCACCTCCAGGCGCTTCTCACGTGCGTGGCCGCGCCAGATGCGTCCCCAGTTGAGGAAGAAGCGCTGATCTTCGGTATAGCCATCGATCTTTTCGCCGGCTTCGGCAGGATTTTTCTTCAAGGCGACCTGCAGGGCATCGTAGGCGATCGCAAGACCACCCAGATCGGCGATGTTCTCGCCGAGCGTGAGCTGGCCGTTGATGTGCTTGCCGGGCAGTGGCTCGTAGCCGTTGAACTGCTCGACCAGCTTGGCCGTGCGTGCCTCGAAAGCCTTCTTGTCATCGTCGGACCACCAGTTGGTGTTGTTGCCCTGGGCATCGAACTGGCTGCCCTGGTCATCGAAGCCATGACTGGCTTCGTGGCCAATCACGCCACCTATGCCGCCGTAGTTGATCGCATCGTCCGCCTTGGCATCGAAGAATGGTGGCTGCAGGATCCCGGCCGGGAAATTGATCGTGTTGTCAGTCGGGTTGTAATAGGCATTGACCGTCTGCGGGGTCATGCCCCAGTCCTTGCGGTCGGTCGGCTTGCCGATCTTGGCGATGTCATAGTCGTGGTTGAACTGCATTGCCTCGGCGACATCGGCGAAGTAGCTCTCGCCATTCAGGGTCAGGCCCGACCAGTCGCGCCACTTTTCCGGATAGCCGATCTTGGGCAGGAAGGTCGACCATTTTTCGAGCGCCTTGGCCCGGGTTGTGTCACTCATCCAGTCGAGCTTCTCGATGCGGGCCTTGAGGGCAGCCTGCATGTTGTCGACGAGTTCCTGCGCACGCGCCTTGGATTCTGGTGGGAAGGCCTTGGCCACGTAAAGTTCGCCGAGCGCCATGCCGAGCTCGTTGTTGATCGTTCCGAGCACACGTTTCCAGCGTGGCTCATCTTCCTTCTGGCCATTAAGGGTTTGCTTGTGGAAGGCGAAGCTTTCCTGCTGGAAAGGTGCTGACAGGTATGGCGAGGCGGCGTCGGCATGCTGGTAGCGCAGGTAAGCCTGCCAGTCCGCAATCGGCGTCTTGCTCAGCATCTTGTCGACTTCAGCGAAAAACTTCGGCTGCGACAGCGAAAAACCGTCGGTCACATCCGCTTTTTGCACCCTGAAAAATGTATTCCAGTCAAAATGCGGCGTGACCTTGTTGGCTTCGGCGACCGTCACGAAGTGATACTGGTTTTCAGGATTGCGCAGTTCAACCGGGGCCAGCGAAGCCTTGGCCAGTTGCGTTTCAAACGCGAGTACGGCGGAGGCCTGTTTTTTTGCCGCGGCCGCATCGACGCCGATCAATTCAAGCACTTTGGTGATATGCGCGACATAGGCGTCACGCAATTCGGCATGTTCTGGCTTGTCGTAGTAATCGCGAGTCGGCAGACCGAGTCCGCCCTGGAAGGCATAGGCGATCTTGCGGCTGGAATCCTTGAAATCCGCCTCCGCGCCGAATTCGAAAAGGCTGCCCTGGCCACGCGAGAAGCTGTCGTTCAGATAGGCAACGAGGTCTTTGCTCGACGTGAGCGCATCAATCTTCGCCAGTTCCGGCTTGATCGGTTCATAGCCCAATGCATCGATCGCAGCTTCATCCATGCCGGCCTTGTACAGCGTGCCGATCTTCTGCTCGATCGAACCGGCGGCGGCGTCGGACTTGGCCGCATCCTCGACGATTTCGTGCTGGGTGTTCAGGCTCGTTTCGCGCAACTGGTCGAACGCGCCCCAGCGCGTCTTGTCATCCGGAATCGGATTGGCGGCAAGCCACTTGCTGTTGACGAAGCCGTTGAAGTCGCTGCAAGCATTGATCGCGGTGTCAATGTCGCCGGTGTCGAATGCGACATGCTTCGGCGTCTCGGCAACGTTGGCGGAAGCAACCGGAGCGGTTTGCGCGCTGGCTTCGGTTCCGGCTTCCTTCTGCCCGCACGCAGTCAGTGCAAGTGAGATGCCGAGGGCGATCGCCAGCGGTTTGAGTGAGTGGATATTCATGTGAACTCCTGTCAGCGAAAGGGTGCGGGACGCGTGCCGAAGCGCAGGCAATGCCCGCCGAGGGCGCTGGGAATACCCCCGCCAGCGCGTCCAATTCGAGGTATCAACCGACTATCGTAGGCAAGCTGAGCCGCGTTTGTCAGTGTCGAAGGTCATTACCACGCGGGCTGTCCCACTGCGCGGTGAATGGCAGGGTGTCGGCACCGACAGCGCCGGCCGAAAGCAGAAAGGCCATGGCCTGGTCGACGCTCCAGTCGGTAGCGGTGAGTTGCTCGACCGGAATGATCTCCAGGTAACCGCCGGTCGGATTCGGCGTTGTCGGTACATAAACGGCCGCGAGTTCACGGCCAGCGGCATCCTGAAAAACGCGGGTGACAAAGCCGATCGATTTCATTTCCGGTGACGGAAAGTTGATCAGCACAACGCGCTGCGTACCGCTCGGCTTGTTCTGCAGGACCGACATCAGCTTTTTTGTGCCGCCATAGATCGAGTGCACGATAGGGATACGTTCGATCAGGCTTTCCATGCCGTCGATGAGGCGCCGGCCGATCACGAAATTGGCGGCGAAACCGACCAGGTAAAGCGAGACCACGGTTATCACGAAAGCGATCAACGAAATCAACCACGGTTGGCCGAGAAGCTTGCCGGTCGCGGGCCATGTGCTGCCCAGTGCGGAGACAAATGCGGCAACCAGCGGGGCGCTGACTTCGGACAGCAGGCCGAATACAAACTTGAACACCATCCAGGTCAGCCACAGCGGCACAAAGGTGAGCAGGCCGGTAATCAGGTATCGCTTGATATAGAGCTGACGCTTGGCCATGACAATTCCGAATGGAGTTGCGTGATTATCCCGCCAATCGCTGCGCACGACCAGAACGGTGCAATCTTGTCGACGTTATCGGGTTAAAGATGCCCTTGACCAGGTCAGGCGAACGTGGCGCGGGGTGTGGACTCATGGCAGTCTGCTCAAAGCGAATGAATATCGATGGATGGGGGCAGACAGTCATGACAAGCGAGCACAGTCCGGTGATTCCGTCACGCTCACCGCCGAGTGGTGAAGCATTTCCGCTTGGCCCGGAACTCGTGCCACGACCATTCGTGGTCGCCACGATGGGTTTGCCCGGTGCCGGCAAGAGCGTGGTGGCGAGGGCAATCGAGGATCAGCTCGGGTTGCGCCGGATCTGTCGCGACCAGATCCGCGCGGCGATGTTTCCCCAATGCCGATACACCTATCTCGAAAAGCGCGCGGCTTATCGCAGCCTGCTGCTGGCGCTTGAAATCAATTGCATGCTCGGGGTCGGCAGTGTCATTGACGGCATGACCTTCTCGCGCCGCAGCGAGCTTGATCGCGTCGCTGAAGTCACCGCGAAACTTGGCATCGTGACGATTCCGCTGCTAATCGAATGCCCACCCGAACTGGCGCGCTCGCGGGTCGCCCGAGACATTGCAGAGAACCGTCACATCGCCGCCGATCGCACGCCGGAAACGGTCAATGATGTGATCGCACGTCGTGAGCCGGCTCCCGAGGGCACCCTTGTTGTTGATGCCACCTTGTCCGAGGCGGACATGTGCATGGCGGCAATTGCGGCGATCCGCGACAGCATTTCGGCGGCAATCGCAGCCGGTGCCTGAACGCATGGCATCGGCGCACAGAAGATTGTTCGCCGGATACCGGGGATAATGCCGCGATGACCAACATCCTGCTCGCCACCTTGAATGCCCGTTATGCGCATGCGTCGCTGGGTTTGCGTTATCTGCGCGCGAACCTCGGCGAATGGCGCGAGTCCTCGGCGCTGCGTGAATTCGTCATTGGCCAGAAGACCGAGGAGATCGTCGAGAAGCTTCTGGCCGACAAACCGCGCGTGATCGGCATCGGTGTGTATATCTGGAATGTCGAGGAAACGACGCGTGTTGTCGCACAACTCAAGGCGGTCGCACCCGACATCGTCATCGTGCTGGGTGGCCCCGAGGTCAGCCATGAGGTCGATCAGCAACGCATCTGTGCGCTGGCCGATTACGTGATCACAGGTTGGGGAGATGTCAGTTTCGCCACCCTGGTCGGCCGCCTGATGGCTGGCGAGCGTCCTGCGGACAAGATCATCGCGGGCGTGCAGGCACCGTTGCCTGCGATCGTCTCGCCGTATTCCGAATACACCGAGGAAGATGTGCGCCAGCGCAACCTGTACGTCGAGGCTTCGCGCGGCTGTCCATTCAAGTGCGAGTTCTGCCTGTCCTCGCTCGACAAGACCGCATGGCCGTTTCCGCTCGAGCCGTTTCTGGCCGATCTCGATGTGCTCTACGCGCTCGGTGCACGTCAGTTCAAGTTCGTTGATCGCACCTTCAATCTGAAGATCGATACGTCGCGGGCGATTCTTGATTTCTTTCTCGCCAAGCTCGCCAGTGCGCCGGAGGATCCCGTGTTTGTGCACCTGGAGTTGATCCCCGATCACCTGCCCGAGCGCCTCAAGGAGAAGATCGTCCTGTTTCCGGAGGGCACCCTGCAATTCGAGATCGGTATCCAGACTTTCGATCCGGTTGTGCAGGCACGCGTTTCGCGGCGTCAGAAGAATGACGTAGCTGCCGCGAATATCGAGTGGCTGCGCCAGGAGACGCGCGCCCATCTGCATGTTGATCTGATTGCCGGCCTCCCCGGTGAGGACATGGCCAGTTTCGGCAGCGGATTCGATCGACTGGTCGCTCTTGCGCCACACGAGATCCAGTTCGGCATCCTCAAGCGTCTTCGGGGTGCGCCGATCTCGCGCCACACGATCGAATACGGTCTGCGTTTCAATCCTGATCCGCCCTACAACATCCTCGCCACCAACGCGGTCGACTTTGCCACGATGCAGCGTCTGTCGCGGTTTTCCCGCTACTGGGACATTGTCGCCAATTCCGGGCGCTATCCGCGAACCCTGGTGCTGCTGCTCGGCGAGCATCCATTTGCCCAGTTCCTCGCATTCAGCGACTGGCTGTACGAACGCACCGGACAAACCCATGCGCTGGCCCTCGGAACAGCTTACGCAGCTGGTGGAGTCATTCCGGACGTTGCGCATGAACGTGATGCAAGGGTCCGACGCCCAGGTTTCGCTCGCGATCTCGAGTCCATCCCCGAGCGACGGCAAGTCGTTCATTGCGTCGAACCTCGCGATGTCGTTTGCAGATGCGGGCTTCCGCACGGTGCTGGTGGATGGCGATACGCGACGCGGCTCGCTTCATACGCTATTCGAGGTGCCGCGCGGGCCTGGGCTGAACGACTTCCTGGCGGGCGATGCGCACCAGAACGAGATCATCCATTCCACCGGGCATGACAAGCTCGCGCTGATTCCAAGTGGTCGGCCTCGGCGGCAGAGCCCGGAGCTGCTCGTTGGCTCGGCGCTGAAGAACC
>JBDTCQ010000015.1:0-6587 GCA_039923515.1 Dokdonella sp. | reverse complement strand
TCGGGCTCAGCTTGAGCAAGCTCGTGATTGACTCCTGGAAGCCCATGTCGAGCATGCGGTCGACCTCGTCGAGGACGAACACGCGGACAGCATCGAGTGACAACGCGCCCTGATCGATCAACTCCTGGATGCGCCCCGGCGTGCCGACGACGATGTGCGGCGGATGGGTCAGCGAGGCCAGTTGCGGACGCAGCGGAATGCCACCGCAGAGGGTCAATAACTTCACGTTCGGCACAAAACTGGCCAGACGGCGGATTTCCTTGCTGACCTGATCGGCAAGTTCGCGGGTTGGACAAAGGACGATCGCCTGCACGCTGGCTACACTTGGATCGAGCCGCGCGATCAGGCCGAGGCCAAACGCGGCGGTCTTGCCGCTGCCAGTCGGGGCTTGGGCGATGACATCCTTGTTGTCGAGGATCGGCGGCAGGCTCAAGGCCTGCACCGGCGTCATTTCAGTGTATTCGAGGGCAGCGAGGGCGCTGAGCAAGGGCGGATCAAGGGCAAGCGAGCTGAATGTATTCATGCGCCATGATCGCATGTTGCGGCAACGCGCCGATGCCCCTTGCGCGTGGCCGGATCGTCACCACTGTCTCGATCCCCCATCGAAAAGTCGCTTTGCCAGCCATCGATGGCTTTGTTTCAACGCACACCCCACCCCTGGAGTCAGCCATGTCCCTTTCGATGTATCAAGCCTCGGTTCCGGTCTTTATCCGCGCCCTCGGCAATCTCGGCCATATCCTCAAAAAGGCCGCCGCCCACGCCGAACAGCACAAGATCGACCCTTCCGTTCTGCTCGCCTCGCGCCTGTATCCGAACATGTTCCCGCTCTCGAAACAGATCCAGATCGCCACTGACATGGCCAAGGGCGCGGTCGGCCGCCTCGCCGGTGTGGAACGCCCCGTTCATGCGGACAACGAGAGCAGCTTCGCCGAGTTCGAGGCGCGCATCGAAAGCACGCTGACCTTCCTCAACTCGATCAAGCCCGAGCAAATCGATGGCAGCGAAGAAAAATCGATCACCCTGACCATGCACGGCAAGGATTTCCCGTTTGTCGGCCAGCCCTATCTGCTGCATTACGCGATCCCGAACGTGTTTTTCCACACGACCACCGCGTACGACATCCTGCGCCACAACGGCGTCGAGCTCAGCAAACAGGATTTTATCGGCGGCGCCTAGGCGTTTTGCGGCAACCTGGCTTGAGGTCGCGTGATGCAGAAGACGACTTCAGGCCAGCACGCCGCGGGCCGCGAGCAGCAATGGCCAAAGGCTCAGCGCAACGAAGATCGCGATTGCAAACAGAATCAACACCAGCCGTGCGGGTTGCTTGCGGGCCTGCTGCCAGAATGATTCCGCCGTACCGTCACGGCGTGCCTCTGCAAGCTCGGTTCTCACCCGAGCCCTGCGTTCGGTCTGGTAGCTCGCCATCAACTCGTTGGCGTGAGGTGCAGCACAATCTTCCTTGATCCAGATCGCGCCAGCGGAAATCCCCCAGCGATTGGGTTCGGTTTCGTAAAAATCGATCGCGTACTCATCGAGCAGCGCTCGGATATCGGCGACTTCGTCGTCGGGAACGTCACGCAGGTTAAGTAAAAGTACCGCCATTCCGTCGCTCTCTCACAAGACTTTGCAACGCGTTCACAAGCAAACGTATGCAGGTTATTTCGCCACGCCGCACATGATACGGGGATTCACGTCGCATCCTCGGGTTCACATGTGCGTGGCCTTGCACGGATACTTGGCAAGATGATTCCCGCCAACGCCAGCACTCTGCAACTTCCGCCCGGGCCGTGGTTCAGCGTGCTTGATTGCCTGAGCGCACATTTCAGCGCGATTCCGCGTGAGCAATGGCTGGATCGTATTGCCCGCGGTCGCGTGCTTGACCGGCACGGCCAGCCTATCGCGGCCGATCACGCGTACAAGGAGGGGCTGACGATTCACTATTTTCGCGAGGTCGCCGATGAGCCGCGTGTGCCGTTCGAGGCCACCATCGTGCATGCGGACGCGGACATTGTTGTCGCCGACAAACCGCATTTCCTCGCCGTCATGCCGGCCGGACGCTTTGTCGAAGAGACCTTGCTGCGCCGGCTGATGCATGAACTTTGCAATTCCGACCTGGTGCCGCTGCATCGCATCGATCGCGGCACGGCTGGATTGGTCATGTTCTCGGCGAATCCGGCGACGCGCTCGCGCTATCAAGCCTTGTTCCGCGAACAGCGGATCAAAAAGACTTACGAAGCGCTCGCTCCTGCACTGCCCGCGGTTTGCTTTCCGCTCGTGCGCCGCTCGCAGATCGTCCGCGGCGAACCCTTCTTCCGCATGCAGGAGGCTGAAGGCCCGCCGAACAGTGAATCATGGGTCGACGTCATCGAACGTCTCGATGGAAATTGGCGCTACGCACTGAACCCGGTATCCGGCCGCACACACCAGTTGCGCGTGCACATGGCCGGGCTTGGCGCACCGATCCTCAATGATCCGTTCTATCCGGAACTGGGCGAGTTGTCCGACGACGACTACACCCGCCCGCTCAAACTGCTGGCACGCTCGCTGGACTTCGACGATCCGCTGACCGGCAGCCCTCGACATTTCGAGAGCCTGCTCGCGTTGTAGCCGTTCCTAGTAGAATCGCGGTCTTTGCGCGCCGCTTTGCGGCCTACCAGCGAGGAACCATGCAACTCGAAAGCGTCAAGGCAGTCATTACTGGCGGTGTCTCCGGACTCGGCCTCAGCGTCGCCGAACATGTGGTGGCCCACGGCGGCAAGGTCGCCCTGTTCGACGTCAACAATGAGAAAGGCGCGGCGGCAGTCGACGCGTTGGGCAAGGACAAGGCCACCTTCCTGCGCACGGATGTCACTGACGAAGATGGGGTGCGCGGCAATGTTGCGGCAGCGCGCGATTTCCTCGGTGGCCTCAATGTCGCCGTCAATTGCGCCGGCATCCTGGGTGCCGGGCGCATGCTTGGTCGCGATGGCGCGATGCCACTGAAAAACTTCGCCGGCACGATCATGGTCAACCTGGTTGGCTCGTTCAACGTGGCCAAGGCGGCAGCCGAGTTGATGCAGGGCAACGATCCCGGCGAAGACGGTGAGCGTGGCGTCATCATCAACACGGCGTCGATCGCCGCCTTCGAAGGCCAGATCGGCCAGGCCGCCTATTCGGCATCGAAAGGTGGTGTGGTCGGCATGACCCTGCCAATGGCCCGCGAACTCGCGCGTTTCGGCATCCGCGTAATGACGATCGCACCCGGCATCTTCTGGACACCGATGGTCGACGGCATGCCCGAAAGCGTCCAGGAATCGCTCAGCGCATCGATCCCGTTCCCGTCACGCCTCGGCACCTCGAAGGAATTCGCCGACCTCGTCGCCTACATCCTCGGCAATCGCTATTTGAATGGCGAGACGATCCGGCTGGATGGCGCGGTGCGGTTGGCGCCTAAGTAGCCGGGAATAGAGAATGGAGAATAGGGAATAGGTAGAGCGGCGACTCGCCAGAACAGAGATTCTGGCTTGAATTTAGACTCCAACAAACCCTCAAATCCCGGCTCCCAACTCTTACCTCACGACCACCGGCTCCAACCCATTCCCTATTCTCCATTCCCTATTCTCGGCACTCAACCCATGAAAGCATCCGAAGTAAAGCGCGGCAACGTTGTTGAACATGACGGCAAGGTCTATCAGGTGCGCGATATCGAGCGCAGTTCGGCGCAGGGTCGCAGCGGCAACGTGACCTTCCGTTTCATCATGTACAGCGTGCCCGGTGGCATCAAGGCGGATCTTTCCCTGCGCTCGGACGACGAGATCAAGGAAACCGAGGTGACCCGTCGCCCGGTCAATTTCTCGTACAAGGATGGCGACGCCTTTGTCTTCATGGACAGCGAGGATTACACGCAGTACACGCTCGATGCCGACGTCATTGGCGACGCGGCCGGTTACATCGTTGATGGCATCGAAGGCTGCTACGTGCAGATCATCGACGACGCGCCGGTCGCCGTGCAGTTGCCGGCATCGGTGATTCTCGAAGTAATCGAAACCGCTCCGGAAATGAAGGGAGCAACCGCGACCAAGCGTTCGAAGCCAGCCAAACTTTCCACCGGCATCGAAATCGCGGTTCCCGAGTACGTGCGCACCGGCGAGAAAATCCACGTCAGCACGGTAACCGGGGAGTTTGGCGGGCGCGCGTGATTGAAAGCCGAGAATAGGGAATTGAGAATTGAGAATCGGCAAAGCAGCTGTTCGCCAGTATGGAATTTGCCGCTTGCGCGTTTTTTGTGCGCTGCGCCGTTTCCATTCTCGATTCTCTATTCCCGGCTTCAACCTATTCTCGATTCCTCATTCCCAATTCCCTACTCTGGCGCTCCTGCCAACGCAACGCCATCCTTCGCAGTGACTCGTCTGCGGTGTCGTCAGCAGCAATCGCGGCGATATCACGCCACGCCAGCGCATGTGACTCCTCGCTGACAACAAACTTCTCACTGCCGGTGGCGTGAACCACGAAGCGCACGTCGTGGTGCCAGTGCCCTGGCACCTCGTTGCGCTCAGGAATCCAGTGTTGATCGATATCGAAGATCTCGGATTCGACGGCAAGATCGGTCAACCCCGATTCCTCCTCAGCCTCACGCAAGGCCACGCGACTGAGATCGGCGTCGCCATCCGCATGCCCGCCGACCTGCAACCATCGATCAAGCTTGCGGTGGTGGGTTAGCAGAACACGCTGACCATCGGCGCTGGCCAGCCAGGCAGATCCCGTGAAGTGGCCGTGAAGGCGCTCGCGTACAAAGGCACGTGCCCCCTCGTCCAGCAAGGCAAGAAACACATCCACCGTTGGCGCCTGTATCGGCCAACACCTGCGGTAAGCCATCAATGCCAGTGCCAGGGGCTGCTTTTCCAATGGCATGTTGCACGTTATCCGCGATCATGGAGCCGGATTATGGACCGCGTTTCAACAGGCTGTCGTTCGGTGCTTGTACATCTGCCCGTGCGGCATGTACTGTCGCGCACAGCTGTTTTCAGACCTCGGGGAAAAACCACATGCTTTTTTGGCGCGTCAAGCCACTAGACAAGATCCTGGAAACCGCCGGCAAAAAGGCGCTGACCCGGCAACTCGGTGCATTTCAACTGACCATGCTCGGCATCGGTGCGGTGATCGGTACCGGCATTTTCGTGCTCACCGCCGAGGCCGGACAAAAAGCCGGCCCTGCGATGATGGTCGCCTTCGTCATCGCCGCTGCCGTCTGCGCGCTGGCTGCGCTGGCATACGCGGAACTGGCCTCGATGATTCCAGTGGCCGGTTCGGCGTATACCTACACCTACGGCGTTCTGGGTGAGGCACTGGCCTGGGTTGTAGGCTGGGCGCTGGTCCTTGAATACGCGGTGGCGGCCGGCGCGGTCTCGGTCGGCTGGTCCGGCTACATGAACGGCCTGCTGATGCATACCGATATGTTCGGGCTGGTCGAGAAGGGCTCACTGGCCTTGCCGCTAGCCTTGCGATCCGGACCCTACGATGGCGGCGTGTTCAACATCCTTGCCTGCGGAATTGCCTTGGTCGTGACCTGGCTGCTGTTGATCGGCACCTCGAAGTCGGCCAAAGTCAACGCGGTACTGGTCTCGATCAAGGTGGCCGCACTCATCGCCTTCATCTTCATCTCGCTACCGGCCGTACAGAGCGCAAACTTCGAACCGTTCTTCCCGACGGGATGGGGCAGCCCGATGGGCGGCGTTGGCGTCCTTGGCGCGGCTGCCTCGATCTTCTTCGCCTACGTGGGCTTTGACGCTGTCTCGACCGCCTCGGAAGAAACCAAGAACCCGAACCGCAACATTCCGATCGGCCTGCTCGGATCGCTGATCATCTGCACCATCTTCTACCTGCTGGTTGGATACGGTGCGGTGGGCGCGGCCGGATCGGCGCCACTGTTCGGCGCCGACGGCAAAGTGCTGTCGCCGGGTACCCCGGAGATGGCCGCCGCGTGTGCACTGGTCTCCAATGCCGATGCGCTGGTATGCAGCAAGGAGCCGCTGGCGCACGTGATGCGCATGATCGGTTTCGGTGGCGTGGGCAACATGATCGGCCTCGCCGCAGCGCTGGCGCTACCGTCGGTGGTCCTGATGATGATCTACGGCCAGACCCGCATCTTCTTCACCATGTCACGCGATGGCCTGCTGCCGGAAGTGCTTTCGAAGGTGCATCCGAAGTACCACACCCCGCACGTGATCACGATCATCACCGGCGTCTTCGTGGCCTTGTTTGGCGCGATGTTCCCGGTCGGGATTCTTGCCGACATCTCCAATTCGGGCACCCTGTTCGCCTTCATCATGGTATCGATCGGCGTCATGATCCTTCGCAAGCAGCAGCCGAACCGGCATCGTCCGTTCCGCACTCCGCTGGTTTGGGTGGTCTGCCCGCTCGCGGTCGCCGGCTGCTTGCTGTTATTCGTCAACCTTTCGCTGTACACCATCGGCCTGTTTTTCGCATGGGCGGCGATCGGTTTGGTCGTGTACCGGCTCTATGGCTACAAGCATAGCGACATCGCACGTGGCATCACAGGTGCGGAAGGTGGCGAAACCTTGCCGCCAGAGCCGCCATTCCATGAAGGT
>JBDTCQ010000014.1:0-11576 GCA_039923515.1 Dokdonella sp. | reverse complement strand
ACACTGGCCAGCGCATCGGGCCCACGCGCCTGCGTGCCGGGCGCGATGCGATGCCAGTCGAACAGGAAACGCATGTAATCGCGCGCCTCGACTGGTTCGATTTCGCGACGCAGGCGCTTGAGCGTATAGCGATGGATACGCGCAAGCAGATGGCGTTCGCACCATTCCTCGACCTCGCTGCCCGGGGTGAAGCGGCCGCGCATGACGAAACCCTGAGTCTCCAATGTGATCAATGCGCGCTCAATTTCCGCCGCAGCGACCGCCATCGTCTCGGCCAGTCGAACGACCGTGATCGGGCCAAGTGCGGTCATGCGTGCGCGCAAGATGTCGACCAGCGCATCGTCGTGCGTCCATTCGATACCGGCATATTCCGCGGGCGCTTCGATCGCCGGCCTCATCGTCGCCGCCGGGTGGATCATCTGGATCTGAGGAAGTCTCTCGGCGGCAACCCACATGCGGCCCTCGCTTTGTTCGCCCTCTGTAGCAAACGGCGTCAGCCGTGATGTCTTTTCCCGACCCAGCCCCAAAGCATCATGGCTGAAGCCATTTCCTACGAAGAGCTGGGTGGCGCGCTTCTGCGCAGCGAGTTGGGCCAGCCAGTCAGCCCATTGCGGCTGACAGGCCATTTCATCTGCGCTTACGAATCCGATGCTCATCAGCGTTTCATGCATCTCGTCGCTGTCGCGCGGATCGGGCCAGGCCTCCTCGCGTACCGCCTCGATCGCCGACAGATCGAGTGCGCCGAGATCATCATTTGATTCCGGATCGCTCCAACGACGCATCTGCACAGCCTGGGTGCGGCGCTCTTCGAGGGGTGCGTCATCGAGAAAGGCGTACGGTCGCGCACCGAGGATTTCGGCCGCGAGCGGTGACGGCTCGGGCAAGTCCCGCGCGACAATACCAATTTCACCGCTTTCGAGACCGCGCAACACATCAAGCCAGCCCTCGACATCCATCGCCTCGTGCAGGCAGTCATGCAAGGTCTGTGCAACCAGCGGATGATCGGGAATCTGGCGCTCGCCAACAATATTCTCGAGGCAGGCGACTTGATCCGGAAACACCGTGGCGAGGAGGTCCTCGGATTTCATGCGCTGCAATTGCGGCGCAATTTTCTGACCGCCGGCAAAGCGCGGCAAGGCCAGTGCAGTCGTCGCCGCCCAGCGCCAGCGCACACCGAACACCGGCGCATCGAGCAAGGCCTGAACGAGGATGTCCTGCGCGCTGGCCGAGTGCAGATAGCGCGACACTTCGATCAGCGGAAAGCTGTGGCTGGTCGACAACGACAGGATGATCGCATCCTCGGTCGCTGCCGCCTGCAACTCGAAATTGAACGACCGGCAAAAGCGCTTGCGCAATGCCAGCCCCCACGCTTTGTTGATGCGACTGCCGAACGGTGAGTGGATGATCAGTTGGGTGCCGCCCGACTCGTCGAAGAAGCGCTCCATGACGATCTGCGTCCGCGTCGGCAACACGCCCAGTGCATTGCGTGCGCGCGCCAGATAATCGACCAGTTGCTGCGCGGCAGCGGCATGGATGCCCACCTCATCGACCAGCCAGCGGCATGCCGACGCGATCCCGTCTCCGTTTTTTGTAGGAGCCGGATCTGACGACGCAGGGGCTGCGGAATGCGCGGCGCCTGTCAGTCGCGCCTCGATCTCTTCACGCAAACGCGATACACCGATCGACAACTCATCGCTGCGCCCGGGTGCTTCGGCGATCCAGAAGGGGATGCTCGGTGGCAGGCCGTGCGCATTCTCGACGCGCAACTTGCTGCGCTCGACACGCAGGATCCGATAGCTGGTATTGCCAAGCTGGAAGATGTCGCCAGCCAAGCTCTCAACCGCGAAATCCTCGTGCACGCTGCCGACCGTGATCGACTCGGGTTCGACCACAACGGCATAGTCGGCGGTATCCGGAATCGTGCCGCCCGAGGTCAAGGCAGTCAGCCGCGCATTGCGTCGACCCTTGACCTTGCCGTGCACGGCATCGCGATGCAGATAGCCCGCGCGCGGTCCACGACGCGTTGTGAAACCGTCGGCGAGCATGCGCACGACATCATCGAACTGCTTGCGCGTAAGATTGCGATACGGCCAGGCCCGACGCAGCCAGTCAAACAACGCGCCTTCGTCCCATTCCCCGCAAGCGACTTCTGCGACGATCTGCTGGGCCAGCACATCGATCGGCGCGATCGGGATCTTCAGCGCATCCAGTTCGCCGCGACGAATGCAATCGAGCAAGGCTGCACATTCCACAAGGTCATCGCGTGATTGTGGAAACAGCCGTCCTTTCGGTGTTGCGCCAACCGCATGACCCGAGCGGCCGACGCGTTGCAGAAAGGCCGAAATCGCATGTGGCGAGCCAAGCTGGCAGACCAAGTCAACATCGCCGATATCAATGCCGAGTTCGAGCGAGGCGGTGGCAACCAGCATCTTGAGGTCGCCGCGCTTGAGCCGCTGCTCGGCATCAAGGCGCAACTCCTTGGCTAGACTGCCGTGGTGCGCGGCAACGTGCTCCTTGCCGAGTCGCTCGCCAAGATGTCGCGCCGCACGCTCGGCCATGCGTCGTGTGTTGACGAAGACGAGTGTGGTGCGATGCGCCTGCACAAGTTCGGCGACGCGGTTGTAGACCGTTTCCCAGACTTCGTTCGACATGACCGCTTCGAGCGGCACCGGCGGCATCTCGATGGCGAGATCGCGCTCGCGCGCATGACCCGAATCGATGATTGCGCAGTCGGGTGTGCCGTCGGGATCGACGTGGCTGGTACCGACCAGGAAGCGCGCGATCTCATCGATCGGTTTCTGCGTCGCTGACAAGCCAATGCGGATCAGGCGTCGCTGACACAGCGCTTCAAGTCGTTCGAGCGTAAGTGCCAAATGGCTGCCGCGCTTGTCGTCGGCGATCGCGTGGATTTCATCGATGATCACCGAGCGTGTGCCGGCCAGCATCAATCGACCCGATTCGGAACCGAGCAGCACGTAGAGCGATTCCGGCGTGGTGACGAGGATATGCGGCGGCGATTTCAACATGCGCTGGCGATCAGCCGCTGGCGTATCCCCCGTGCGCACGCCGGTGCGGATATTGATGTTGAGGTGACCGCGACTTTCCAGTTCGGCGCGGATACCCGCCAGCGGGGCTTCGAGGTTGATTGCGATGTCATTGGACAAGGCTTTCAACGGCGACACGTAGACCACCGTGGTATGTTCAGGCAATCCAAAACCAATACCCTCTCGAACCAGTCCATCAATCGCGGCGAGAAATGCGGCCAGGGTCTTGCCCGAACCGGTCGGCGCGGCGATCAAGGTATGCCGACCTTCGCGAATGGCCGGCCATGCATCGATCTGGGCTGGAGTCGGCGCATCGAACGTGCGCGCAAACCATGCCGCGACGGCGGGATGGAAGGAATCGAGGATGGAGCTTGCGGACATCGCTTTTGGGCACGCGGATGGGTTGGCAGCCTACACCGGCCACGGTCTCAACACATGCGACTGGCCAATGAGCGGATCAAGGGCTCTTGGGCTGGGTGGAAACCCGCAGCATGGTGTGCACGAGATGATCGATCGCTTGCAAGGGGTCTGCACAGCGTCCGCCATGCACGGCGGAAGTTTGAATCACTGCGCTGCGTGGTGCGACCAGCCAGTGGAAGCGTTCACGCTGACTCAGCCGGCCGATTGCGCCGGCGGCCGCTCCGCCTGCACAAATCAACGGAATCGTTGCCAGATGCATGCGGATTTGATCGAGATCAGCGCTCGGATCCAGGGCTAGCAGGCGGCTTTCATCAAGCTCGATCCGCGCTTCGAGCAGGCGGGCCTGAACACTTGAAAGAATCACGCCGGCATTGATGAATTCCTCGCGCTCGGGGCGAGGCACGACCCGCACGATCGCGTAGTCATACCAGACCGGCGCGGGCACGCATGGCCTCCTCGACAAAGGCGCGCGGCGCCTCGATACGTTGCTGCAGATAGTCGACATAGGCCTGACGATGCGCGCCGACATCGGCAAACGCCGCTTCGGGCAGCAGCCAGGATTCGGGGATCTGCTCGACGATATCGGCGATAAGGGCGGGCGTGATCTTGGACGCGAGCTGTGCATCGACTTCGGCCAGTCGACTGGCCAGGGGCAGCAGAACGTGATCCTTGATCTGCACAAATGGCTTGCGACTGCGACCGCCCACATCATCCCAGCCATGATGGAAATACAGGGCGGCCCCATGATCGATCAACCAGAGCTTGCGATGCCAGGTCATCATGTTGGCGTTGCGCGGCGTGCGGTCGACATTGCTGACGAAAGCATCCAGCCAGACGATGCGCGAAGCGAGGTCGGCATCGGGCGGCATCGCCAGAGCATCAAAGGTCACCGCGCCGGGCAGATAGTCGAGGGCGAGGTTGAGTCCCTTGCTGGCACGAATGAGATCCTGGATTTCGGGATCCGGCTCGGTGCGCGCCAGCTCGTCATCGACTTCGACGAAAACGATTTCGGGCATCGGCAGATCGAGGGCCCGCGCCAGCTCGCCGGCAACCAATTCCGCAATCAGTGCTTTCGGTCCCTGCCCAGCGCCACGGAACTTGAGCACATACATGCCGGCATCGTCGGCTTCAATGATTGCCGGCAACGAGCCACCCTCGCGCAGCGGGGTGACGTAGCGTGTTGCGGTGACGGTCCTGAGTTTCATCGTCGGCGATGCTCGCACTGATCCGGCCACTTGCAAAGCATCGCTGTGGCTGCCCTCCGTGAAAGCGGGTTGCAGCAGAATAGTTTCATGAAGGCACGATGCGGAATCGCAACGGCTTGCGTATCACGTCGATGAAGACAGCTTCAGGCCAACGATGCCTGCAACAATCAGAGCCACACTGAGAACCCGGCCGGCGTTGGCCGGCTCGTCGAACAGGACGATGCCGAGGATCACCGTGCCCACGGCACCAACCCCAACCCAGACGGCGTAGGCGGTGCCAACCGGAAGCGACTTCATCGCGATGCCCAGCAAACCGAGGCTGATCGCCATGGCCAGCACCGTGCCGATGGAGGGCCAGAGACGCGTGAATCCGGCCGAGTATTTCAGGCCAATGGCCCAACCGATTTCAAACAAACCCGCCGCTACAAGAATGAACCAATCCATCGCGATCCCTTATCCGTGCATGCCTGTTCCAGGAGGAGAGTGTCGCCCTTCATTCACTGCTTCGGCGGCGTCACTGGTTTGACCGGCTTTGGCTTTGACTCGCTCTTGCCCGACTGCCCGGCAGCCTGTTTCGACCATTCCTCGATCAATTGCTCGCGCGCCGCGTGACGGCTGCTCGGTTCCTTCGGCTCCGCGGTGGCTGGCTCATCCGCTTTGCCGGTATCGATGTAACGCAGCAATCGCTCGATCTGCGCGGCAAGCATCTCGTCGACAGTCGGCGCGAGTTGATCGAGACCACTCGCACTTGATCCGTTGACGCGATAGTCGACATCGAGCTCGGTGATGTCGTCGTCGGTCGGCTTCAGGCTGAAAGTCAGCACTCCGTTGACGGCATTGTCCTGGAGCGGGCCGATTGCGGCGTTGAGGCGCAGCAATTCATTCTTGACGGCCATGATGACGCGTCCATGCTCGGCGCTACCCGTGGCCCAGCGCTCACAGAAGCACCCGCCAGCCTCCGGCTTGAGGCTCAAGTTGGCAGACTCGCCCGACCAGGTGTATTCGGCGCTCCACCAGCGCGCGACTTCGCTCAGTGCAACGTAGACCTTGGCCGGCGGTGCCTCGACGTGTGCCGAGAATCCGATCAGGAAATGATCGGCACCGGTTTCGCTGACTTCGGCGCTTGCCTCGAATGCGAGCAGGCAGCCGAGCACGAGCAGGAAAATCGCTGGTTTCATGGAAAGGCTCCTGCACGGCCCGGATCGGACGTGCGACGTTGTCGCAGCCTGAACTGGCCGCGTCAAGCGCTCTCTCAGCGCGTTGCTCAGGCGTCCGCGTCGGTGGCCCAGCCTTCGCCAGTGCCGCGATGGAACACGGCGTCCGTATCGAGCACGTCACCGGCCGTGAATGCCGGCTGCGCGGCGAGTTCGGCATAGATCGGCACAAAATCCGGGCGTGTCGCCTCCATCAACTGCTCGAAGCTGTCGATCACGAAATATGTTTTCTGGAAGGTATCGATGCGGTAGCGCGTGCGCATGATGCGCTTGATGTCGAAACCGATGCGGTTTGGAGAATCCGATTCGAGGCAATGGATCGATTCGCCTTTCGAGGAAACGATGCCCGAGCCGTAGATGCGCAGTTCACCGTTCTGCCGGATCAATCCGAATTCCACCGTGTACCAGTAGAGCCGGGTCAGATTGACCAGGGCCTCGGCGCTGACGCCATGCGCCTTGACGCCGCCGCGACCGTAGGCCGCCATGTAATCGGCAAACACCGGATTGAGCAGCAGCGGCACATGGCCGAACAGGTCGTGGAACATGTCCGGTTCGGCGATGTAGTCGATCTGGTCGGGACGACGGATCCACCAAGTCACCGGAAAGCGCCGATTGGCCAAATGCTCGAAGAAATCAAGTTCCGGCAGGAGACCTTCGACCCCGATCAGCTTCCAACCAGTGGTCTTTGCGAGCAGCTCGTTGATCTCCTCGAAACGTGGAATCTGCTCGGCCGACATGCCGAAGAGATTCTGGTTCTCGATGAACTCGGCGCAGGCACGACCCTTGAGCACCTCGCGCTGGCGCATGAACAGGGTTGCCCAGGTGGCGTGATCCTCTTTCGAATAGCTGTCCCATGGCTGATCGACAATCGCGGTCGTATAGACCGGCACAAAGCCCTTGTCGGTCAGCTGGTTTTCAACGCGGCGCGGTTCGGCAGACATGATTGCAACCCGTTCAGTACGACCGTCCATGCTAATCGGTTCGGCGCGCAAGAGGATTGCGAACTTGCTCGAAAATAGGCCGTGAGCGCATATTCATTGCGCCTAGCCGAACTTTTACGCAAGAAAAAGGTGAATCTGCACCTATGACACTCGATCGAACCGATTTGCGTATTCTTGCCCTGCTGCAAGGAAATGGCCGCGCGACCAATGCCGAAATCGCCGAAGGGGTCAGGCTGTCGGCCTCGGCCTGCTTGCGCCGCGTGCAGAAACTCGAAGCCGATGGCGTCATCGCTGGCTATGCGGCGCTTGTCGATCCGCAGGCCGTCGGCCTCGGTCTGCAGGCCTTCGTGCGCGTCCAACTCGAGCAGCACGGCAGCACGGCGGTGCAGCATTTTGTCGAAAGTGTGCAGAGCTGGAACGAAGTCATCGCCTGTCATGCCCTGACCGGTGAAATGGACTATCTGCTGCACATCGTAGTCAGTGATCTCGATGCGTTCTCACGTTTTCTGCTCGACAAGCTGCTCAACGAGACCGGTGTCGGCGATGTCAATTCAAGCTTCGTTTTGCGCACGGTCAAGCAGACGCGCGCACTGCCCATTGAAGTGGCCTGACCGGGATCAACGCAGGGTGTGGCGGGATCCGTCGTTGTCATCGACACGTGCCGGAAATTGAAGGATGCGCGCGCCTTCGGCAGACTCGGGCTCGCGCTTCCACAATACCGGCACGTCATCCGGCCGCGGCAGATCAAGCTCCGTATCGGCGGATGCGGGCTCGTCTTCCTCGTCCTCCCAGCTGTAGCGCTTGCGCACCGGCTTGGGATCAAGGCGGAACAGCAAGATTGCGGCCAGCGCACCAGCGACTGCGCCTGCAAGGTGGTATTCAAACGAGACATGTTCCTCCCGCGGCAGCACGGTAAGCAGCATGCCGCCATAGAAGAAGAACACCACCAGGGCGATGGCCACACCGAGCCGGTCACGTCGAAGAAGGCCGGTGAGGAACAGGAAAAACATCAGACCATGATTGATGCCGCTCATGCCGACGTGCACGGAATCCCGCGCAAACAACCAGACGCCCAAGCCCGACAATAGCCAGATCATCGGCAGTGCCCACTGCGCCGCACGCGGATAGGCATACAGCGTCAACGTCGCCAACAGGGCCAGCGGCAAGGTATTCGACATCAGGTGCTCGAATGAAGCGTGGGCAAGCGGTGCGCTGAGGATGCCGATCAGTCCGTGCAGCTTCCGGGGCTCAATGCCGAGATCGTTCATCGACCAGCCGAGCAGCCAACTGCCAAGCCAGACCAACCAGATGCCAGCGAGCAAGACCACTGCGCTGAAGACGGCGTAATTGATGCGCTCGCGATCGTACTTGACCGTAGCGCTGCCGGGATCCGGCGTCGGAGGTGCGATATCCATCGGTCAGAGGTTGGGCCGTGACACGCGGGTGCAAGGGTGGATTCCGGGGGCTGGTCGCCGCCATCGATAACCGGGAAATCGATTGGCTGGACTGAATCCCCTTCGAATCGCATTTCGGATGGTGATCAAGGCATTTCTGCAGCCGATTTTTCTTCGCCTTTGCAGCGGCGCGCAAGTTCACGAAGTCGTTCATTCTTCGCCCCATCGCTCGTATCCCGAAGGGTTGGCTCGAAATTTGCTTAGCCTCACCACCCAAGCAATTGTAAAGCCATGGAATTTCACATTTCGACCGCGATGCAGCTGACTGCAACGATGACTTTGATCATCGGTCTCGCGCTCGCCTTCACGGCAACCGGCTATCCGCGCAGCCTTCAACATCCGATTCGCTTGTGGGTGCGCGGCTTGCTGATTCAGCCTTTCGCCTATGGTCTCCTGGCGGTGCGAGATCTGGTCCCCAGTTGGCTCACGATCGTGGTGGCCAATGTCTTGCTGATCATTGCTTACGCCCATCTTATCCAGGCCATCCGCGAATACAGCCGCGCCCCTGATCGAAGCCGCGTCTTCTTCGCGATGGCAGTCCTTAGTATTGGCGTGGAACTCCTCTTTACCTATGCCTGGCCGAGCCTCAACGCACGGATCATTTTCATTTCAATCGTGATCGCGGTTCTTGCGGCGTTCGCGGTCTCGGCGATCCATAGCAAAAAGGAGCCGATCACGCGCCCCGAACACCTCGTCGCAATCATGTTTGGTATGGCGATCCTCATAATGCTTGCGCGTGTAGTGACGACCCCCAGCGCCAACATGACCCTGCTGACCAGCACCTCAGCCATGCAAGGGATCGTCTTCACTTACGCCTCCTTGATGCCCGTGATCGCGACTTCTGGCTTCCTGCTCATGTGTGGCGAACGCATGAACAAGGATCTCGCACGCCTTGCAACCCTGGATCCGCTGACCGGCGTGTTCAACCGCCGCACGATGACTGAACTCGCCACAAAGGCGATTGCGGCGAGTAAACGTCATGGACGCCCACTGTCCCTGCTGAGCCTGGACATCGATCATTTCAAACACATCAACGATCAGTTTGGCCACGAGGCGGGTGATTTGGCCCTGGTTCGGTTTGTTGAACTCGTCGGCGAAATGATGCGTGAGGCCGATGTACTTGCCCGCATAGGCGGCGAAGAGTTCGTGATGATCCTGCCGGATTCGAATGAAGCGGCCGCGCTGGCGCTTGCCGAGCGTGTGCGTCAACGCTTGTGTGATTCGGATTTTGTGGTCAGTGGATGGCCCGTGCCTTTGCACGCATCCATTGGCGTGGGCACGATCGGGCCCGACATCAGCGATCTTGAAACCCTGCTGCGCAAAGCCGATCGCGCCATGTACCAAGCCAAGCGCACAGGACGCAACCGCATCGTCGCTGCATCGACCCTGCATGAACAATCGAGTCTCGATACCTCCACTCCTGAATCGAGATGACGGAAATCGATCTCACGCCATCAATCGATCTTCGGCCATAGCCGACTGGCCACGAGCGAAGCGCCAATCAGCAAGGCAACCATGCCGAGCGACAGACCGATTGGCACCTTCCACACATCGACAACCAGCATCTTTATGCCGATGAAGGACAACACCCCGGCCAGACCGTAGTTGAGCAGATGAAACCGGTCGGCCATGCCGGCAACCAGGAAGAACAAGGCGCGCAGGCCAAGCACGGCGAACACATTCGAGGTCAGTACGATGAACGGATCCTCGGTGATCGCGAAGATCGCCGGAATCGAATCGACGGCGAAGATCACGTCGGTGACCGCTAACAATGCGATCACCACGAACATCGGCGTGAACCAGCGTACGCCATCCTTGACCACGCTGAGCTTGGGTCCGTGGAACTCCTTGCTCAAACGCAGATGGCCACGCATCCAGCGCATCAGCGCATTTGCCTCGAAGTCGGCTTCGTCGTTGGGCGTGCGCACCATCTGTATGCCGGTATAGACGAGAAACGCGCCGAAGAAATACAGGATCCAGTGATAGCGCTGGATCAATGCCGCACCGACAAAGATCAGGATCGCGCGCAACACGATCGCACCGAGAATGCCGATCATCAACGCGTGTTTTTGCAGCTCCGCAGAAACGCCGAAGCGAGAGAAGATCAGCAGAAAAACGAAGATGTTGTCGATCGCCAGAGCCTTTTCGACCACATATCCGGTCAGGAACTGCAAGGCCGTGTCATCGGCAACTTCGGCACTCACGTGTCCGCCCAGCCAGTACCAAAGGCCAAGGTTGAACAGCAGGGCCAGGACAATCCAGGCGATGCTCCATAACGCCGCTTCCTTGAAGTCCACCTTGTGCGTGCCGCCCGCGCGCAGGACCACGAAGTCGATGATCAGGGCGACGATCACGACAAGACCGAAAGCAGACCAGAGGCCCGGTGTAGCGATGGTGTGCATTGCTTGCGTCCCAGAAAGCGAAAAGGCCCCGCGCCGGTGACGGCAATCAGGGCCTCGGTGGATTCCGGGCACAGCTTCGCCGTTGTTCGGCGAAGGTCTTGCTCGCGAATCCCATCGATGATTGATCGGAACTCGCCTGCCGGACCGGGACCGGCGGGGCGGTCCGTGTTGACGATCTCGGCAGCGGGAGAGCTACTCCCCTTCGTTTACGCAACCGACTCTAACGGAATACCTGCCGAAAGTCATGGCAGGCAGGGTTACAAACGGTGTCGGGAGCGGGACTGTGGCGTCAGGATGTCGAAACGAACAGCGAAGCTGGCCCGCAGGATGAGCCGCAGGAGCGGCGAGTCAATGGGAAGAAGAGCAGACCGTGCATTTTCAGGAAGCGGCTTCAGCCGCGATGTGCTGGCGGCAATTGGGGAGACCAGCGGCGACTCCGGGCTGCATCGCTTCGGAATGCCGGGCGTCATCGCTTATCATGCCGCGATGAACAGCCATCCACCGGGGCCGCTGCCCGTCATCCAGCTCAAGATCGAACGCCGTTCGAACCATCCCTGGATCTACCAGAAGATGGTCGAACGACCGGAACCCAAGCCGAAACCCGGAAGCATCGTCGAGATTGTCGACCGCAATGGCGAATATGCCGGACGCGGCTTCTACAACGGCCATTCGCGGATCACCCTGCGCGTGCTCACCGCGGATGTCGAGGAACAGGTCGACGAGGGCTTCTTCGAACGCAAGATCGCCGCCGCAGTCAGCCTGCGCCGCGATCTGCTCAAGCTGGATGCGGTCACCGATGCATACCGTCTCATCCATTCCGAAGGGGACGGACTCTCCGGGCTTGTTGTCGATCGTTTCGCCAATACCCTGGTCATCGAATTTTTCTCAGCCGGCAT
>JBDTCQ010000013.1:0-2971 GCA_039923515.1 Dokdonella sp. | reverse complement strand
ACGGCATCCTCTGCGTTTGCCGTATCAACGGCCATCGCCGTGGCCGAAGCCGCCAGACAGATTCCAGCGATTGATGCGACCAGGCTTCGCTTCAGTCCATGCATTGATTTCTCCGATTGATGAGTGGACACGGACAGGCAATCAATACCCCGCCGCCTGCCCATCCTTGCGTCCTTCCGATGCACCAATATACACCTTGTTCTTTTCGTCCCAGCGGATCGCCTGATAGCCACCGTACACACCGTCGGCGAATTCCACTTTATGGCCCATGCGCATGAGTGCACGAACCGTCGAATAGTCGAACCCGCTTTCAAGCTGGATTGCGCCGCCGTCGGTCATCTCGTTGACCTGGCCTTCGGGTGAGGTCGAGCCGTCATGGAGGATGCGCGGCGCATCGCCGGCTTCCTGCAGGTTCATGCCGAAATCAATCAGGTTGCTGACGATCAACACGTGCGCCTGCGGTTGGGTATCGCCGCCCATCACACCGAAGCTCAGCCACGGCTTGCCATCCTTGGTAACGAAGGCAGGGATGATGGTGTGGAACGGACGCTTGCCCGGCGAGAACGTATTCGCGTGGCCTTCTTTCAACACAAACATCTCGCCACGATCCTGCAGGATGAAGCCGAGTCCCGGCGGCGCCATGCCCGAACCCATGCCGCGATAATTGGACTGGATCAGCGAGACCATGTTGCCCCACTGGTCGGCGGCGGTCAGATAGATGGTGTCGCCATCGAGCTTGAAATCGCCGGGCGCCACTTCATTCGCGGCCTTGTCCATCGAGATCAGCTTGCGGCGCTCGGCGGCATATTCCTTCGAGATGAGTTTCGCTACGGGTGCCGTGACGAAATCCGGATCGGCATAGAACTTCGCACGATCAGCGAACGCGAGCTTCTTGGCTTCGACAAACAAATGGACGTGTTCGGGACTGCCAAAACCGTAGCTCTTGAGGTCATAGCCTTCGAGGATGTTGAGCATCTGCAGCGCGGCGATGCCTTGGCCGTTGGGTGGCAGCTCCCAGACATCGTAGCCGCGATAGTTCGTCGATACCGTTTCCACCCACTGGCCCTTGTGCGCGGCCAGATCTTCATACGACAGGAATCCACCCTGGGCCTTCATGTAGTCAGCAATCGTGTGTGCGATGGCTCCTTTGTAGAAGGCGTCGCGGCCGCCCTTGGCGATCGTTTCCAATGTGTTGGCGAGATTCGGGTTCTTCCAGATCTCGCCCTTGGCCGGGGCGCGACCATTGATCGTGAATTGCTCGGTGAAGCCTGGAAACTTGCCCAAGCGCGGCACCGAAAGATTCCAGTAATAGGCAATCAATTCGCTGAGCGGAAATCCGTCACGGGCATAACCAATGGCCGGCGCGAGCACGGATTTCATCGGCAGCTTGCCGAAGCGATCGTGCAAGGCGAACCAGCCATCGACCGTGCCAGGCGTGGTCACCGGCAACGGGCCGTACGGCGGAACCTTGGTGTAGCCGTGCTCCTTGAACCACTGCAGGCTCAGGCTCTTCGGCGAATGGCCGGAGCCGTTGTAGCCGTAAAGCTTGCCGGTCTTTGCATCCCACACGATCGCAAACAGGTCGCCGCCCATGCCATTGCCAGTCGGCTCCATCAATCCCAGTGCAGCGTTCGCTGCGATCGCAGCATCAATCGCATTGCCGCCGCGTTTGAGGATGTCGAGGCCGATCTGCGTGGCCAGTGGTTGCGAGGTGGCGACCATGCCGTGCTGGGCGATGACCTCGGATCGGGTCGCGAATGATTCACCGGTGACGCGATCGGCGGCAAAGGATGTGCAAGCAAACAGCACGGCGACAACAGCAAGGCTGGATCGAAACATGGGAAAGTCCCCGTCGAAACGAAGCACCCAGCATACGACGCTCGCGATAGCGGCGAGCCGATCGGGATCAACCTCTGGATGACGCAGGGGATCAACGCGGTTGACGCCTCGTTTGGGCCGACATTCACCTGCGCGATTGCATCATCGTCGATCACCTCGATATTCCCCTCGAACTGCGCCAGGCCCTTGGCGCTGAATCCAATCCGCGACGAGGACAGCATGCCCGTGAGCCCCAAGCGTCAATGGCAACACTTCAAGGACACACCGTGCGGCCGCCGCTTCCAGACCCGGTACCGGATGCGGCGTTCGCAGAACGGCGGCGTCACGCGCAAAATCCTGCTGAGCTCGGCGGGTACCTTGCTGATCCTGGTCGGCGTTGCTTTGCTGGTCCTGCCCGGTCCCGGCCTGCTCGTCATGGCCATTGGTGGTGCCCTCATTGCCGAAGAGTCCCTGCTGGCCGCGCGCTCGCTCGATCGGCTGGATGTCTTTCTGAGCCGCTGGCACGGACGTTGGCGGGCCTGGCGCGCTGCGCGAAAGCAGGCAGCCGAGACCCACCAAAGCTGAACACATGCGACCTGCGATTCCGTGATCCATCGCAGGGTCGATGGGCTGAAAGATTCGTACCGCTGCCGAAACGGTCGAAAACCCGGCCCGGCAAGCACGACACGGAACTGATATCATTCGCGAATGACAACGATTCGTATTCGTTTCGCGCGCCATTTCGTATTGACCCTTTGCGCGCTCCTGTTTTGCGCCGTCGCGTCTATCGCCAGCGCGCAGAATGTCGATTCGACGGTGCCACAGACGTGGCAAATGCTCGACTATCTGGCCACCGACTATGCCGGCGCGGTGCAGGATGGCGCGATCACCAGCGCGTCCGAATATGCCGAGATGCAGGAGTTTGCCGCGACCATTCGCAAGCAACTGCAGGCATTGTCGCCGACGCCATCAAGCGCCAGCTTGTTGTCCGAGGCCGATACGCTGGTTGCTTCGATCGAGGCAAAGGCGGCGCTGGAGATTGTCGCGAGTCAGGCCCACGGTCTGGCCGATGATTTGCTGCAAGCTTATCCAGTGCCCACCGCCCCGGAACACACGCCGGATCTCACCCGTGGCAGTCAGATCTACCAAGGCC
>JBDTCQ010000012.1:0-10145 GCA_039923515.1 Dokdonella sp. | reverse complement strand
GCTACGTCGAAACCGTATTCGGCCGACGCCTGTATCTCGACAACATTTCCTCACGCAATCAGGCCCAGCGCGCCGGAGCGGAGCGCGCCGCGATCAATGCGCCAATGCAAGGGACTGCGGCCGACATCATCAAGCGCGCAATGCTGACCATAGATGCCTGGTTGAACGGGCGCGAGGACACTGCGCGCATGCTCATGCAGGTTCATGATGAGCTAGTGTTCGAGGTGCGCGAAGACAGCATCGAAGAGATCCGTGAAGGAGTCCGCGATCGCATGAGCACGGCCGCCGAACTGGCTGTGGCGCTGGTTGTCGATATCGGCGTGGGTGATAACTGGGATCAGGCGCATTGACGGGCCAAAGCTGAACGCGCCGCGAAAATGAATCACGAGTAAATGATTTCGGATTTCTTGCGAACCCGAGAAACTTTCCACTGCCAACCTGCATCTATCTATCCGGGTGCACGCAACGGCACCCCTGGATTCATCCACCTCCCTGGATGGATCCCCCGGAAATCGGTCACTCCCCAGACCGGTTTTCGACCCCCGCCCCGAGAGCTCCCCCTGGCTCTCGGGGCTTTTTATTGCCTGGAATCCGGAATCCGCGACAGATTGGCTAGGTCGAGATGGCTGCCAGCAGAGCTTCGCGCGGCAACTTGCCAGTTTCGTTACGTGGCAACCGTGCGACCAGGCGCAGGGGGCGCGGCAGAAACAGCGGATCAATCGCGTGGCGCAGCTTGGCCAGTAATTCCCTTTCCGAGCAACCCGGCGCCACAGCCAGGGCCGCAATGCGCCGGACGTCCGAACCCGAGCCCGCTTCTAGCTGGAAGACCACAGCATCCTCTACGCCATCGAGAGATTGCAGCCGTCGCGTCAGATCGGCCAGAGAGGCGCGCTTGCCGGCAATTTCGAGCAGGTCGGCATTGCGACCGCACAGTGCGAACCGCGCGCCGGGCCGCAGTTCTACGATGTCCTGCAACTGGATGGGCGCAGACAGATGGGCGGCGCTGACCACGGTGCCATCAGGTTGCGGACTCAGCTCGACTGACGCATGCGTATTCCAGTCGACTTCATTGGCCGTGAAGCGGTGGGCGATGACACAGGTTTCCGTTGAGCCGAACATCTCGATCACCGGCGCCTGATACCTCGATTCCGCCGCCTGGGCCAGTTCGCGCGACAGCGGCGCCGTTGCGGAGACAATCGCCGCAATTGGCGGCAGTGTGAGCGACTCACGCAGCAGCGCCTGTAGATGAACCGGGGTCGTCACGAGGATCCGCGGCGCAGGCATGGAGGCGAGCTCGGCGGCGATATCCGCCGGGAAGAAGGGCTTTCCGGAATGCACCGAAAACGGGCCGAACAAGGGCAGCAGGACCGACAACTCCATGCCATACATGTGCTGGGCAGGCACGGTGGCCAGCACATTGGCAGTCTGCCCCTCAGCCAGTCCAAGTGTCTTGGTCAGGACTTCGATGTTCAAGCCGCTGCCAATCCTGAAGTTGCCCCAGGTCTTGATGTTGGGTTTGGGCTGGCCGGTACTGCCCGAGGTGAAGCCGATTGCGGCAATTTGCGACTGCCCGACCTCGATCACGACGGAGTTGATCGCGGGTTGTTGGGTAACGCAACCGAACTCGGGCAAACGGATCATTTCCGCATGGGCATCACAGGTTTGCCGATCACCGATGAGATAGGTTCCCGGATACGCCTGGCGCACCTCGGCAATGGCTTGCGGCGCGCGCGAGGAGGGCAACAAGGTTGCATGACCGCGGCTTGCCGCGGCGCAGAAGCCGACCACAAAGGAGTAGCGGTCTTCGCAGAGATTGATCGCGCTTCCCAATGCCGGCAACAGGGCGGCTGCATGCGCCACGTCGCCGAGAAACTCGCGCACTCTGACACCGCGACCATTGCGCCAGGCGAAAAGGCGAGCGTGATCGGCTTTGCCGAGCAGCGTAAACAGGCTGGTCGGGTCTTCAAACAGACCCGGATCAACTAGCGCGGACATCTCCCCTCCCTCAATGGCGCAGTTCTTCCCCGCTGACAGCGTCGCGGATCGGGGTCGGTCGCTCAAGCCCCCCAAGCTCGCCTTCGACGATGTCATCGAGTTGATCATTGAACAATTGACGTACTGCCTTCGCGCTGCGCGCGGGTGCTTGTCCGTGCGGATTGGCGCTGGTTGAAACAATCGCGGAGCCGAAACTCCGACACAAGGCAGCCGCGACCGGATGTGCCGTGACCCTGATCGCGATGCCCGCATGTTCGCCGACAATCCAAGCAGGAACTCGGCTGTTTCGCGGAAATATCCAAGTATTAGGGCCTGGCCATGTGGCCTTGGCGCGCTCCAAGATGGCCACCGTGCAGTCGCCAAGAAACGGTGTGATCTGCGTAAAATCAGCGCCGATCACGATGACGCCGACCCCGCCCGGACGTTGTTTCAGGGCAAAGATGCGACGTACGGCAGACTCGTTGAATGGATCGCAGCCGAGACCCCAGACCGCTTCGGTCGGATAAGCGATCACGCCGCCGCGCCGAAGCACGGCAACGGCGCGCGTGATTGCGGCATCCATCAACTGTCGCTTGCGCCAGCGGTCTCGACCGCCTTGCGGATTGCTGGCGTCTTTTTCGCGGCCTTCTTGGCCGTCGATTTCTTTGCTGCCGTCTTCTTGGTTGCCGCTTTCTTCGTGGCGGTTTTCTTGCCTGCAGCCTTCTTGACGGCAGCTTTCTTCGCCGGAGTTTTCTTGACCGCCGCCTTCACGGCTGTCTTCTTGCTCGCCGCCTTGCCTTTGGCGCCCTTGCCGAATCCACGCTTGGGCCGGAAGGGTGCCGCCGCCAGCAGTTCAACACATTCGGCTTCGCTCAAGGACGGCGGTTCGCGATCCTTCGGGATGCGCGCATTCTTGTCGCCGTCGGTGATGTAAGGGCCGTAGCGGCCATTCAGCACCTGGATGCCGTTGCCGAAATCCTTGATGATCCGGTTGGCGAGCAACTCGGCTCTGGCCCGCACAAGTTCAAGCGCGCGCGGCAACTCGATCGTGTACGGATCGTCTTCCTTGCCGAGCGAGGCATAGGTCGAGCCGATCTTGACGAACGGACCGAAGCGGCCGACGCCGATCACGATGTCTTCGCCGTCCTCATTGCTGCCGAGCGTGCGCGGCAGCTTGAACAGCTCAAGCGCATCCTCGGCGGTGATGGTGTGCATGCTCTGGCCGGGACGCAGGCTGGCGAATTTCGGCTTGTCCTCGTCCTCCTTGACGCCAATCTGGGCAAACGGCCCGTAGCGACCCAGGCGCACCGACAGCGGCTTGCCTGATTTCGGATCGACACCCAGCACGCGGCTGCCGCTGGCCTCGGACTTGTCGACGGTTTCAATCTTCTCGTCAATCTGTGCCTTGAATGGCTTCCAGAACCGCGCCAGCAGCGGCACCCAATCCTCCTCGCCGCGACTGACTGCATCGAGCTCATCCTCGAGCTTTGCCGTGAAGTCATAGTCGACATAGCGGGCGAAATGCCCGGCCAGGAAACGACCGACCGCACGCCCGACATCGGTTGGCTTGAAGCGCCGACTGTCGAGGATCACGTACTCGCGGTTGAGCAGGACCTGGATGATGCTGGCATAGGTAGACGGACGGCCGATGCCGTATTCCTCAAGCGTCTTGACCAGGCTGGCTTCGGAGAAGCGGGGCGGCGGCTCGGTGAAGTGCTGGTCGGTGACGATGTCGCGCAAGGGCACGGCCTCGCCGACTTTCATGATCGGCAGCTTGCGCGCCTCGTCCTCATCTTCGGCGGCCTTCTGGTCGCGGCCTTCCTCGTAGACGGCGAGGAAACCCGGATCAATGACGGTCGTGCCGGTGGCACGGAAAGCGGCATCGGCACCGCACGGAAAATCCACCGAAACGGTGTTCATGGTTGCATGCTGCATCTGGCTGGCGACGGTGCGCTTCCAGATCAACTCATACAACTTGGCGTGATCGGGCGATAGAAAAGCGGCGACGCGCTTGGGCGTCAGCGCAGCCGAAGTCGGCCGGATTGCCTCATGCGCTTCCTGCGCGTTCTTTGATTTTGCCTTGTAGACGTTGGGCTGCTCGGGCAAGGCCTGACGGCCGAACTCGCGCACGATCACCTCGCGCAGTTCGCCGGTGGCTTCTTCCGAGATCGACACGGAATCAGTACGCATATAGGTGATCAGACCGACCACGCCCTCATCACCGATCGCGATTCCTTCATAAAGTTGCTGCGCGAGACGCATGGTTCGGCTGGTCGCATAACCCAGTTTGCGTGCCGCTTCCTGCTGCAAGGTGGAGGTTGTGAACGGCGCAGAGGGGCGACGCTTGCGCTCCTTCGATTGCACCTCCCCAACGACCAGGCGGCCCTGCGCTGCCTTGTGCAAGGCATTGCGCGCAGCATGCGCATCATCGGCGTTGGTCAGATCAAACTGCTCGAACTTCTTGTTGTTGAGCTTGAGCAGGCGCGCCTTGAATGCCTGGTCGGGATGGGCCAGATCGGCTTAGACCGACCAGTATTCGCGCGGAATGAAGGCTTCAATTTCTTCCTCGCGCTCGACGATCATGCGCAAGGCCGGTGATTGCACACGACCGGCCGAAAGGCCGCGCTGGACCTTGCGCCAGAGGACCGGCGACAGGTTGAAGCCCACCAGATAATCGAGTGCGCGCCGCGCTTGCTGGGCGTTGACCATGTCCATCGAGAGCTGGCGCGGGTTGGCCACGGCTTCCTTGATCGCGCGCGGCGTGATCTCGGAGAACACGACGCGGTGAACGATCTTGTCCTTGAGCAGTTTTTTCTCACGCAGGATCTCGGCGATATGCCAGGAAATGGCCTCACCTTCGCGATCCAGGTCGGTCGCCAGATAGAGCGAGTCGGCTTGCTTGATCGCCTTGACGATGGCGTCGACGTGCTTTTCGTTTTTCTCGATCAGCTCGTAGTTCATGGCAAAGTCGTGGTCGGGATCGACCGCGCCCTCTTTCGGCACGAGATCGCGCACATGGCCATACGAGGCGAGGACTTGGAAATCCTTGCCGAGATATTTATTGATCGTCTTGGCCTTGGCGGGCGATTCGACGATGAGCAGGTTCTTGGCCATGTTGCGGTCCTTGCCGCCGGATTTCGATGCTGCGTGCAGGCGCAGCCTGAACAGGATGGTTGGTTGATTGACGCGAATGCCTATTCAGAAGGACACACGCGTTTGCGGACTGTCAAGCCCGGCGCGGCGCACTATACCCAATCGAATCCGCAAAGACAGGTCGGCGGGTCCGCTCAGGAGTGGATCTTGCGCGTATATCGACCGCCGCGTGCGCCGACCACCTCGCCTTCAAGCTCCAGCAACAGCAACATTGAGGACAGCGCGCCCGCGTCGAGGCCGGTCCGCTCGACCAGGCTGTCAAGACCGGTCTCCTCATGGCCGAGCGCGTCGAGCAGGCGCTGATAGTCCGCATCGCGCTTGCGGCCAGGTTCCGGCAAGGGCAGGGCGTAGTTCGGCTCAGGGTTCGGTCCGGTTTGCAGGCGAGAACGCAATCGATCACCCAGTGCGGCGGCCAGTCCCGACAATTCATCGATGATTTCATCGACCGTTTCAGTCAGTCGAGCCCCATCCCGGATCAGTTGATGGCAGCCACGTGCCAGCGGACTGTTGATCGAGCCCGGGATGGCAAAAACCTCACGGCCCTGTTCGGTGGCATAGCGCGCCGTGATCAGCGAGCCTGACTTGAGGCTGGCCTCAACCACAAGGGTGCCGAGGGCAAGGCCGGAGATGATGCGGTTGCGCCTTGGGAAGTTTTCGGCCTTGCCCGGCGTGCCTGGCGGGAATTCGCTGATCAAGGCGCCACTAGCGGCAATATCGGCAGCGAGTCCGCGATGTTTGCGTGGATAGACGAGGTCGGGACCGGTGCCAAGGACTGCCAGAGTTCGGCCTTGCGCATCGAGCGCCGCACGATGCGCGGCGGCATCGATGCCATCGGCCATACCGCTGGTGATCGCAAATCCCGCACTGGCCAAGGCGCGAGAGAAGCGGCGAGTGATCGCGATGCCATTCTCGCTGGCGCTGCGGCTGCCGACGATGGCGACCTGAGGCATCCACAAGAGGCTGGCATCGCCAGCGACGAACAGGGCCGCCGGAGCACCCGGAATTTCACGCAACAGCGACGGATAGTCGGGGTCATCCCAGCCGAGCAGGCAATGGTGTGGTTCGGACAACCAAGCCAGGTCGGTTTCGATAAGGATCCGATCGGGGGCTTCGAGCCAGCGGCGGCTTTCCTCGCCAGGATCCGGGCTGGCCTTGTGACTGCGCAGGTATTGCAGGACCCGCTCTGCGTTGCCGCGCTCAGCGACGAGCTTGCGCAGTGCGACCGGGCCAAGGCCCGGTGTGCGCAGAAGGATCAGCCAGGCTTCCATGGCCATCTGGGGAGCTTCCGTGGGGCGCAGTGGGCGTCCAGTGTAGTGGCAACTTACACCAACAAAAACGGCGCGGTGTGATCCACCGCGCCGTTTCGGCTTGCTTGAGGCTTGAGGCTCAGGGCGTCGTATCGGGATCGTGCGTGAAATCACCGATATGCACAGGCCGCACGCTGTCCATCACGAGCCCATAGCTGACCCGTCTGAAGGTGCGGAATACCATGACATGGCCAATGAACTCGGGCGGCAACTGCACCTTGGAATCACGTGGATGGAAGAATGCCCGCGTCTTTCCTTCCGGATAATCGGTGTCGTCGTGCACCAATTCGCCATCGCTGTAGAGCGAATAGGTCGTGCCATTGTCGATGCCGTCCTCGGCGCCGCGCGACAAGGCCAGCACCTGCAAGGGGCCGACGGCGTTGAGGGCGTCGGTGAAAGCGATGACGCGCATGTTGTCAGGAGCCTGAGCTGGCGGGTGCGGCACAAACTGGTCGTCGTAAGGCTTTGGATCGAGCGGCAGGATGTAATCGCCTTCACGAACCTCGAAATCCGAATAGGTGACCAGGGCCGAACTTGGATTGCCAACGCGAGTCACCTGCACCGTGCCGTATTCAAGGACTTCGTAGCCGAGGAAGCGCACGCGGCCCTTGAAGCTCCATTCCATTGGGCCATGGCGCCAGAGCAGGCTCTTGCGGCCATCACGTCCGTCTTTCTCTTGACGGTAGGTCTCGCGGACCTGCCCCTCTTTTTTTGGCGGCATGTCGTAGTAGCGGCCCATCGGTCGCACGATGGCGAACTGGTCGCCGACATTCGCGTTGAGTCCGCGGATGTAGACCAGTTGGCCGGAAGTGCCACGCAGGCGATTTTCCTCGATTGCGACGACATGCGGGGCATCGCGGATCACATCCTCGTCGACCACTTTCGAGTTCTTGAGGAACTGCTTGACGGCCGAAAGCGGGATCGGCTTGACCGCGTTGTCGAGCGAGGTCTCGCGGATATGCGGGCCGACCGAGCCTTCGCCATGGCTGACGCTGCCATCGGAAAGGACCAGTTCATCACCCGGATAAATCAGATGCGGGTTGCGCACCTTGCTGTTCAGTTGCCAGATCTCCGGCCAATGCCACGGCTTGATCAGGAACTTCGCGGAAATGCTCCACAACGTGTCGCCTTTCTTGACGATGTAGTTGTGCGGTGCGTTTTCGGTCCACTGCTGTGCGGCAAACACGGAAACCGTGAGCAGAAGCCCGGCTGAAATCGAAAGTAGTTTTTTAAGCATGACTGCCAATTACCTGATTCCCCTACGGCTTTGCGAGTGTATAGCAAACTTTCGGCAGCGCAAACGGCTGCTCGCCGGAAACCGGAACCTCGTCGCAAACACCGATCCTCGCGGCCGAGTGATGTTCGGCCCCCAGGTTCGACAAATTTCGCCATCGGCATGATCTGTATCGCGCCCGGCCCGCGCTGAAAACCCGCGTCAACAATCGCCTGCGAAGGCCGAACCGCGTAGACTTTTGCCGATCAGAACGGCTTGACTGCCGACCCATCGCCCCCAAATTTGCCGGCAACCACGGCCGCAAGCCCCGAAAAACCGGATCCCGCATCATGAGCCTGCTCACTATTCTTGAATTTCCCGATCCGCGCCTGCGCACCAAGGCGCAGCCGGTCAGCACGTTTGACCGGGCCCTGAAGACGCTTGCTGCGGACATGCTCGAAACCATGTACGACGCGCCTGGCATCGGTCTGGCTGCCTCCCAGGTCGATCGGCATATCCAGATGCTCGTGCTTGATGTCTCCGAGGATAAGAACACGCCGATGATCATCATCAATCCGCGCATCCTCGAGAGCGAAGGAACCGAGACCTGCCAGGAGGGATGCCTTTCTGTTCCCGGGATCTTTGCCGACGTCGAACGCGCCGAGCAGATCCGTCTGGCCGCCCAGGATGTTGAGGGCAATCCAATCGAGCTTGAGGCCGATGGTCTGCTTGCCGTCTGCATCCAGCACGAGATGGATCATTTGATCGGCAAGTTGTTTGTCGACTACCTGTCGCCGCTCAAGCGCGACATGGTGCGCAAGAAGCTCGAAAAGCAGCGTCGCCACGCCGAACCTGTCAACGCAAGCGCCTGATCGATGGCCGCACGTCTGCGCCTGGTGTTCGCGGGAACGCCGGAATTCGCCGTGCCAGCCCTGCATGCTTGCCTGCGCTCCGGTTGCGATGTCGTTGCTGCATACACCCAGCCCGATCGCCCCGCTGGACGGGGTCGCAAGCTGAGCCCGAGCCCGGTCAAGCAGGCCGCTCTTGCTGCAGGTATCGACGTTAGGCAGCCTGAATCCTTGCGCGGTGTCGATGCACGCCGGGAGTTGGCCGCATTCGCGCCCGATCTGATGGTTGTCGTCGCCTATGGCCTGATCCTGTCGCGTTCAGTGCTCGCGATTCCGCGCCACGGTTGCTGGAACGTGCATGCCTCGCTGTTGCCGCGCTGGCGGGGTGCCGCCCCGATTCAGCGCGCGATCCTCGCTGGCGATGGGGAATCGGGTGTTGGTCTGATGCAGATGGAAGCAGGCCTGGATACCGGGCCGGTGCTGCTCGAGCGCCGCACGTCGATTGCCAATGACGAAACCGGCGGCAGCCTGCACGACCGGCTTTCGGCGCTTGGCGCCGAGTTGCTTGCCGAAGGTCTGTCCCGACTCATGGCGGGGAATCTGCCCGCGCCGGTGACTCAATCCGACGCAAGCATCGAATACGCGCACAAGCTCGACAAGGCCGAGGCGCGCCTGGACTGGAACGCCCCAGCTATCGAACTCGAACGCAAGGTCCGCGCATTTGATCCGTGGCCGGTTGCTGAAACTGAACTGGCTGGCGAACGCGTGCGCGTCTGGTCGGCGCGCGCACTCGCGTCGGCTTCGACCGAAGCGCCGGGCACGGTTGTCGGGGCTGGTGCTCAGGGAATTGATGTTGCCTGTGCGGACGGGGTGCTGCGCATTCTCGAGATCCAGCGCGACGGAGGCCGGCGCATGTCAGTGCGCGACTGGCTGAATGCGCGGCCGGCTCTGGTCGAAGGCCTGCTGGATCGTTCCGCGTGACCAGCCAGGCGGACGGCGCCGGGGCTGCAATCCGCGCCGATGCGGCACGCATCCTTGCCCGCATCGTGTTCGACGGTGTGTCGCTGCGCTCGGCTTTCGATGCGCGTGCGGCGCGCAGCGCGGATCCACGCGATCGCGCCTTGTTGTCGGCAACGCTGTTCTCCGCCTCGCGCTGGTGGCTGCGCTTCAATGCGGTCCTTCCCCGCTTGCTCGAACGTACGCTGCCAACCAAGGCGCGCGAAATCCATGCCTTGCTGGTCATCGGCATGGTCCAGATCGAAATCATGGCGATGCCTGAATACGCCGTGGTCGCCGCCTGTGTCGATGCCGCGCGCCTGCTCGGCCAGCCGCGTCATGCCGGCCTGGTCAATGCCGTGCTGCGGCGCTACCTGCGTGAACGTGCCGTGTTGATGGCCGAGGCCGCTCGCGATGTGGTCAGCAAGCATGCGCATCCGCGCTGGCTGATCGAGCGCATCACAAGCGACTGGCCACGCGATGCCGAGGCGATTCTCGCCGCGAACAATTGCGAAGCTCCGCTGACCCTGCGCGTCAATCGACGCCGTAGTTCACGTGAAGATCTGATCGAGCGCCTTGCCGCAGCCGGGGTTGTCGCCGCAGCACCGGCCCACCTTGCGGACGGCCTGATCCTTTCCGAAAGCACGGATGTCA
>JBDTCQ010000011.1:0-3725 GCA_039923515.1 Dokdonella sp. | reverse complement strand
CCCAGTACGCGTTGGGCTTCGGCGCTGAACCAGCGTTCGGCGAATTCGTCGTTGCCAATCGCGGCGCTGCTGTCGAATCCAGCATGCAGATCGGCACGCGCGATGCGGCGGGTTTCGCTCATTGCCTCGGGTGGCAACTTGAGCAGATCCTTAAGCCAGCTGATGGCGCGGCCAACGACGAGTTCGGTTTCGACCAGTTCATCGACCAGGCCGATGCGATGGGCCTCTTCGGCTTCAATCATCGCGCCGGCCACCATCAGGCGTTCGGCACGGTGCGAGCCGAGCAGCCGACGCATCGCGGCCTGGATGATCTCGGGAACAACCAATCCGACCTGGACCTCGTTGAGCCCGATGCGGAACGCGCCGCGGGCCATGATGCGATAGTCGCAATAGAGCGTCAGCACCGCGCCGCCGGCCGGACTGTGGCCGGTGATCGCGGCAACGATGGGGATTGGCGAGCGCGCCAGCGCTTCGCAAAGGCCGACGAACCCGGTCCAGAACGAACCCATTGCCGGACGATCCAGATGCAGCAGAGCCGGCACATCGAGTCCGGCCGAGAACATTCCGGAATGACCCGAGAGGACGAGGCCACGCGCGCCTTGCGAGGACGCCGACAGAATGGCTGCGCACAGGGCTGCCACCAATTCCGGATTGAGCGCATTGACCGGCGGGCGCGAGAGGCGCAGTTCCAGGATGTTGCCGTGCGGAATGGTTTCGAGGATGGTCATGGAGGGTCTCTGCTGGGAATGTCGGTAAGTTGCAGCTCAACAATGGTGGTGCGGGTTCTTCGAGTCAAACAAGGGCATCGGCGCTAAAGCTTGCTGTTGCGAAATCGCTCGGATCATCCGTAGGAAACGGCTTCAGCGGCGATGCGCGTTGACTCATGCGAGCGAGAAGCCCCACGCATCCGGCGTCAACGCTGAGGTTTCCCGACTTATTTCCCTTAGTGTTCAGCACGGGAACGGTGTCCAAAACACGAAAGCGCAAACGCGACGCACTCCAGCGGGGGCGCGCCTGCAAAGGGCGCGACTGCTTTCCTGCGCTGCACGTTGATTGCAACAATGCACGGCAGTTCGAGGCAATTCGGCAGTATAAATCAGTCCTGTTGCGTGCTGGTTGTGGCGGCTGCGGCAACCGGTGGCAGTCTGCGGCGGCCTGCTGCGGCTATGATGGTCTGTCAATTCGGAGATGCTGATGAAATCCCTGCAACGCCTGTTCACGATCTTCGCCTTGATCTGCCTTGCGCCGTCGGCCTTTGCTGCTGCGCAGGTCGGGGTGTCGAACGCCTGGATCCCGCAAGCGCCGCCGGGTGCGGCCATGCTCGCGGGCTACCTCACGATCAAGAATAACGGGGATAAGGCGGTCGGCATCCTGGCTGCGGAAAGCGATCGATTCCGTACCGTGTCGGTGCACCAGACCGTCATCGAAAATGGCGTCGCCCGGATGCGTGAATTGCACAGTCTCGAAATCGCTCCGGGTCAGGAAGTGAAGTTTGCTCCAGGTGGCATGCACCTGATGTTGATGCAGCCGCGCACGGAAGTCAGCCCCGGTGATCGCATTGAGATTACCTTGTTGCTTTCAGACGGGACGCGTGTGCCGGCAATTTTCGATGTCCAGGCAGCCGAAGCTGCAGCCAGCGAAGGGCTCGAGCATCATCACTGAGCATGGCCAGCCGGCGATATAACGTTCAGGCATGGCTGACGGCGCATGCCTTGAATTTTTGATGTTCGATTGATTGCCTTTTGCTGCAATGCATCGAAGAATGTCTGACTCGTTTCCCGAGCCCGCCAAGACAATCCCATCGTGAACCGACCCAACGCTTCCCTCGCCGTCGACGCCCCCTGGGTCGTCATCAAGTTTGGCGGCACCAGTGTCTCCACGCGACCGCGCTGGGACAATATCGCGAGCATTGCAGCAACGCATCGCGAGGCGGGAAAACGGGTTTTGATCGTGGTCTCGGCGCTGTCGGGAATCACCGATCTGCTCAAGGGCATTGGTGAAGGATTCGCTGACGAGACGCACGGTGCCGAATTGCGTGACACGATCGTTTCGCGGCATCGCACCCTGTTCGGTGAGCTGGGGCTGCCAAAGCGCAACGCGATTGATGCGTGGATGATGCGGCTCGACCATCTGCTGGCCGATCCGCGGCGTCAAACCGGAGATTTCGAATGGCAGGCCGAGGTGCTCGCGATTGGCGAACTGTCATCGAGCACGCTGGGTTCGATGTACCTGAACGCGCTGGGATTGACCACGCACTGGCTCGATTCGCGCGACTATCTGCGCGCCGAAGCCTTGCCGAACCAGACCCTGTGGGGGCGCTGCTTGTCGGCCTCCGTGCGGGTTCGGCATGATCCTGAAATCGCGGCGGCGTTGGTCGCGCGGGGTGATGTCTTCATCGCCCAGGGATTCATCGCGCGCAGCGGAGAAAGCGCGACGGCGGTGCTCGGTCGAGGTGGTTCGGATACGTCGGCCGCGTATTTCGGTGCCTTGCTGAAAGCCGAAGCCGTAGAGATCTGGACCGATGTGCCCGGCATGTTCAGCGCCAACCCGCGTCAGGTTCCCGATGCGCGCCTGCTGGCCCGGCTCGATTACGCCGAGGCCCAGGAAATCGCGACGACCGGCGCGAAAGTGCTGCATCCGCGTTGCATCCATCCGGTGCGCGACGAGCGCGTGCCGATTCGGATCAAGGACACCAACCGCCCCGAACTGCCAGGCACCGAGATCGTCTGGAATACGCAATCAACCGCGCCCAGCATCAAGGCGATCAGTTCGCGCAAGGGCATCACCCTGGTCTCGATGGAATCAATCAGCATGTGGCAGCAGGTCGGCTTTCTTGCCGACGTGTTCGAGGCTTTCAAGCGCCACGGCCTGTCGGTCGACCTGATTGGTTCGGCGGAAACCAATGTCACGGTTTCGCTGGATCCGACCGACAACCTGCTGACCACCGATGTGCTGGCGCGTTTGTGTGCGGATCTTGAAGCGTTCTGCCGGGTCAAGGTGATTGCGCCGTGCGCGGCGATCACCCTGGTCGGCCGTGGCATGCGTGCAATGTTGCACCGACTTTCAGCCGTGCTTGCCGAGTTCGGTGCGCTTGATGTGCATTTGATTTCGCAATCTTCAAATAACCTCAATCTGACTTTTGTGGTTGACGAGGCTGTGGTCGATGCGTTGATTCCGCGCTTGCATGCCTTGTTGATCCGCGCCGAGGTCATGCGCGTCGGCGATGCGGCGGTGTTCGGTCCGAGCTGGCGCGAGCTGGCAGAGGATGCGGCAGCGATACGTCAGCCGCCGTGGTGGCAGCGCGAGCGCACGCGACTGCTTGAACTCGCCGCCGTTTCCACGCCGCGCTATGTCTACAGCCTCGACCAAGTCCGCGAGCAGGCGCGTGGCTTGCTCGGTCTCGGTATGGTCGATCGCTGGCATTACGCACTGAAGGCCAACCCGCATCCGGACATCTTGCGCTGCCTGCATGCCGAAGGATTTGCATTTGAGTGCGTGTCGTGGAACGAGGTCGAAGCGGTGCGTGCGACCCTGCCGGATCTGCCCGCCGAACGCATCCTGTTCACGCCAAACTTCGCGCCGCGCGAGGAGTACCGGGCGGCGCTTGCAGCCGGCGTTCGCGTGACGCTCGATGCGCTGCATCCGATGGTCGAGTGGGGCACTGATTTTGCCGGGCACGAAATTTTCCTGCGCGTTGATCTCGGTGCCGGTCGCGGCCACCACGA
>JBDTCQ010000010.1:0-5127 GCA_039923515.1 Dokdonella sp. | reverse complement strand
CCGGGATGCACTCGAACATTCGGAGCACTGGGCCCGACCGCATCGACGCAACGGAAAAAGCTGGAAGGCCTTCCTGCCCAGCGAAACGTATTATCGTATGCCGCCGGCAGCGGGTGCGAATGCAAGTCTGCACGACATGGAAAAGTGGTTGATCGCCCAGATGGGAGGGCGACCGGATGTGTTGTCGGCCCAGTTGCTCGAAACGTTGCACAAGCCGCTCGTCGAAACGCCGCACGACCTGCGTTCGACGCCATGGCGCAGGGGGCGCCTGCTGGATGCCCAATACGCTCTCGGCTGGCGCGTCTATCAATATGCCGGGGAGCCGCTGGTTTTCCATGCCGGTGCCGTGCAGGGCTATCGGGCGATGATCGGCTTCCTGCCGAACAGGCAGGTCGGCGTGGTCATGCTCTGGAATTGCGAGTCTGCGGCGCCGAGCGGGCTGATGCCGATGCTTTTCGACCGTTACCTCGGCTTGCCTGCAGTGGACTGGGCCGGCGTTGGCACTTCCGTCAGTCAGGGCAGCGGCAGCGACTTGGACTGAGGGAATACGGTTTCCCCGTCGGTCGCTGCGCTTCATTGGAAAGAGCGCGGATGCCAAATGGGTGGCATTAAACCGGCGTCAGTCCGATAATCGATAGAGAAAAGATGACAGCCATCGCCGGAGGCTTCGAATGCTGATTGCCGAGCAGCTGATGTTGTTATCGATCGATCCGCAAGCGGGCGAATTCGAGGCTTCACGCACTCATGCCGACATGAATGCGCTGGCAGCCGCGGCGATCATGCTCGATCTGTACGAGCAGCATCGGCTTCGCTATCAGGGCGGGCACGTCGTCATCGAGACCTTGCTTCCGACGACCCATCCGCAACTCGCGGCGGCTGCCCAGATACTGGCGGTTCCGATCAATGGGCTTACAGTGGCCGCGGCAATCGATTTGCTGGTGACCCGGCTCCATCCGCTCAGCACGCATCTGCTGGAAAGCCTGTTCCGTCGCGACGTATTGCATCGCGAGCGCACCTCATGGTGGCCGTGGAGCAAACTGCATTTCCCGCTCCGTTCGATCCAACCGCGCAACGAGGCCGCGGCGAAGCTGCAACTTGCGGCATCGGCCGGTTCAAACACGTTGAGGGAACTCGGCCTGCTGATCCTGACCGACCTGTCAGGTCAGCTGGCGGCCAGCCTCAGCGGGAACGCGCATGAGGCCGCAGCACAGAAATTGTTGAATTTGTCTGCCCAGATCATGAGCGACAATGCAGAGCTGGAACTGCTTATGGAAATTCGTGGATACCTGACGCGTTAGCGACCCGCATGCGTCGCCAGGACGCACACGGGCAGGACATGACGCCGGCGCGATCAGCGACCGAGCTTGAATTCGATGCGTCGACGAACGGTGGAATTGACCGGAACGCCGTTTTCCGTGCGCGGGCTGAACTTGGTCCGCTCAATGGATCGAACCGCTTCGCGGTCGAAGATTCGCGGCGGATTCGATGCCGTAACGTTCGCATTCTGCACTTTGCCGTCAGCCGTCACGGTGAATTCAACCTCAACCCAACCCTCTTCGCGATTGCGTGCCGCTTGCGGCGGGTAGGCTGGTGCGATGGGCGTCACCACTTCGACCTCACGTGTTTCTCCCTGCGGCGCAGCGGGTACCGGAGCGGGCCGAGCTGGCGCTGGTGCTGTTGCGGTTGCCGGCGTTGACGCGCTCGGGGTGGCACTGGATGGAGCCGGGGCAGTGGTCTCGGCAGCTGTTGCAGGCGGCGTTTCCAGCACGGCGCTTTCGCCAGCCGGTCGGGCCGCGGCTGGCGGAGGCGCGGCGGCGGCGGCGGCCTGGGCCTCCTGCAAATCAATCTGCTTTTTCTTCGCATCCATCTTGCTGCGCAGGATGGTCAGCGTGTAATTGCTGGGGTCCGCCTTGGCCAGCGAGTTGACGATCCGGGTCGCCTCATCCAGATTTCCTTGATTGATCTCCTGCTCGGCGGTTCCGCTGGCAAACGGAAACAGCTCGCGAAGGGCATCACTGGCTCCCGCATTCGTCGCATCTTTCTGCAGGATGGCCAGATAGAACTCGAGCGCGTTGTTGCCGGCGGGAGATACCAGTCGCTGGTCGGCCATCGCCTTGCGTGCTTCGCGATAGAGCTGGTCAATACTCAGACCTTCGACCGCCGAAGGCTCAGCAGGGTTGGCATCACTTTCCCCGGAAGCAACCTGTGCGGGCGCCGGTGCAGCGGGGAGCGGGTTCGCCACGTCGCCACCACGGTTGAGGTACCACCAGGCACCACCGGCAATTGCGGCGAGAACCAACACGGCGATGATGATGGTCAGCGCCGCGGATCCACGTATCGAACGCATATTCTTTGAAGAAAATTTCATTGGCCACATGCTCCGTGGATGCAGGACGGGATATTTGCGCTCGCAACTGGCGCGTCCAAACAGCGGCATCGACGAAAATCCGAACCGGATCCGCCGCGCGGCGCACGTCAGCAAGCCATGGATTGCAGCGGCTTGCTTCAGGCGCACGCATGGCAGCACCTGTCCTGAAGTTTCCTGCACAAGCCGACGGGATCGTTTGGATCAATCGGCCAGCACACCCCTGTCCTCAGCGTCAATCAACGTACGGACGAAGGAAAGATAGCGCATTCCGACACAGGGTGTCACATACCGGGGTGAACAATTCTCAAGTCTGCGGGGGCAGGGACACGCCTCTGGGACCTGCATAAACCCCGGTGATGACGATTTCCAGCCATGCGCGCTTCAGCATGAGCGTGCCAGCATCCGGAGAACCAATCTTCCGTAGCCGAAGTTGCGGGAGCGGGCTTTCCGACAAACCATATTGGAGCAGATGATGAGCACAACAACCAAATCAAGCACGAGGCCACTGGAAGACAGCGCCAATGTCGCCAGCAAGGTGGCGGACCAGATCAGCAACGGCATTGATGAAGTGACCCGCAGCGCCAGCCGCTTCAGTGAACGACTGCGCAGCAACGGCAGTGCCTTGAACGAGGAATTGTCCGCGGCGGGTGAACGCTTCGGCGAGGGCGCAAAGCGCTTCGGCGTTGTTGCAACCGAGCAGATCCGTGCCCATCCGCTGGCCGCCATCGGCATCGCAGTTGCAGCAGGCGTTCTCGTTTCGCGTTTGATGCGCCGCCGCTGATCTGACACTCATGGCGGACAGCAATAGCGAAAGCGAGCCAGCAGCACCGGACATTGCAGAGCCCAGCCTGGTGGATGTCGCGCGCAGTGCATTCGACGGGGCCATGCACGTAGCTGAAGCCTCATTAGCCCTGTTGCGCGCCGAGCTCCAGCTCGCAAAACGCAGCGCTTTCACGATAGTCTGGCTCGCCTTCGCCCTGATTTTCCTCGGGGCGACGGCGTGGCTATCGTTGACCGCAGCAATTGCCGTGGGCGTCTTTCAATTAAGCGGAAATCTCTTTCTTGGCATAGCCACCGTGACCGCCATCAATAGCACTGGCGCGCTCTGGGCAATTGCAGGCATGCGTCGATGCTGGCGTGATCTGACCCTGCCGAATACACGTGCCCTGATCACATCCCGGACGGGCCGTGCAGCAGAACGACAGGACAAACCATGAGTGGTCTGAGCAAACAACGGGAGATGGTGCGCGATGCTGCGCTTCGGGTGATCGACGAACGCCGGCGTTTTTCCCTGCTGACCTTACGACTTCGCGATGGTTATGAGCGTTACCGTCCAGGGATACTGCTGGGCGGCGGTTTCGTTGCGGGTTTCCTGCTGGGCCGCAAGCAATTCGCGCAAGCCGTGCGCTCCGTGTTCTCGGGAGCGAACTTCGGCTTTGCCTTGATGCGCTCCTCACTTGGCTCAATGCTGATCGCCGCGACGGTGCGCAAGGTTCCCATGGCCAACCGTGCCACGGTACCCTCCCCCGCACGCGCTCACGGTTGATCGAATCCGTTGGCGAAAATTCGATCGGCGTCAGGCAGAACAAGCAAGCTGGCGGAACGCGCCGGAAGATTGGAAACGCTGATGCTCGTGCTGTCGATGGCTCCGGAACCAACCAGCGACAGATCGCTGGTCGCGCTGAACTGGTAGAGCTTCCATGGCCCCGTCAGTCGTGTCCCGAAATTCAGCGTGGCGGTTGTCGTAGAGGTCGCCTTGTTGAAGAGCAGGATCATGACTCTCGCGCCCGGCTGGTGGAGTGCATACGCGCCAAGCGCATCCACATTGGCACTGGTTGCGCGCGTGCTTTCTCCGCCAACGCGTTGGCCGTTGCCGTCGAAATCAAGATAGAGACGGAAAGCGCGCTCAACCAATGATCCGGCGGACGGGACGACCCAGCGCGCCGCCATGTCAACGCCCTCACGCGCAAAGATGGCCAGCGCTTCCGCCTGCGCCAGTGCGCTGCTCGCGCCATTGTCGGCACCCCAGTTGTACTCGCTGATCGACAAGCCGGTGCCGGGACATGAGGAATCGATCCAGGCGCGCACGCGCGGAATCAGATTCGGTCGGCTGTAATGCCAAGGTGCGCTGTTGCCGAGATCCGACAGCCAGGATTCTGAATCCCAGCCCGGATCATTGAGCTCCTTGAGCGAGCGCAGACGACGCGAGGAAATGGTTGCGGTTTCCGAACCATTCGGCGGATCAGAGAAATCCACTACTCCGTCACCTTGCGGGTAGTAGTGGAGATCAAGGTAGTCGACCAGACGCACGCCGTGCGCAGCCTGGTAGCTGCACACCTGCTGCAGATACCACTGCACGAAAGGCACACCCCCATGCGCCGCACGATCACTGCCGTCGAGGCAGTTGTCTGCCGCTGATCCAAACAAATCGCAGTAGCCCCAAGTTACCGGACCCAGGATCTTTGCCGCCGGATCCTGCGCCTTGATCGCACTCGCGTAGGTCACCGTGCGCTGCCAGATCTCATCGTAGGTCAATGGCGCCGGATGCACATCGCGGTGCGTCGAGTTCCACAACATCGGCTCATTGTCCAGCGCATAGTAACGGACACCTCCGTTGCCAGCCGTACCGAATCGCTGCTGCAGATGCGCCATCCAGTTGGTCTGGGTTTGCGCCGTGGAAACATCCGAGGTATCCAGCGGATCGTTGCCGACGATGTAGCCGGCCGCATTGCAATGTCCGCTTTGGTTCTGCGCCGGAT
>JBDTCQ010000009.1:0-5821 GCA_039923515.1 Dokdonella sp. | reverse complement strand
TGCGAGCACCTTGCCTGAAACGCTGGACTATGTGGCCGGTGTGACCGCCTCATCACCGACTATATGCGCCCCCGCAAGCTGTGAGGTCACCTCATCCTTGCCCAGTGCAGCTCAGCTGCAACTTGCCCTGACTGCGGATACCAGCGTCGTTCGGCCCGATGACACCATTGGCTACTCATTCAGCATTGCAAATGTGGGCGGAAGCGAGTCAATTGGGGTTTTCGCGGCAAGCGTGGATCCTCCGGACTTCATTTCGAGCTCATGGACGTGCGTTGGTACGGGCGGCGCTTCTTGCGCAGCCGCCGGGAGTGGGGCGATTGATGATGACTACATCGGATCAATGCCACCAGGGAGCGCGGTGACCTATTCGATTTCGGCGACGGTCGGCTCCAACTTGCAATCGAGTATCGAGTTACTTGCTTCGGTGAGTGGACTGGACGGGGTAGACCCCTATTGCAACCCCGTCAGCTGCTCCACCTCGTTGTCGCTGCCGAGTGGCAGCGCGCTTCCCGCGCGTATGAGCATCACCAAGACGGCCAACCGAACCGACTTGTTCGCAGGCGGCGGTGTGCGCTACACCGTGAGCGTGGCGAACATTGGAAATGAATCGGCAAGCTCGATTCAGCTGGTTGACGATATTCCTGATGGATTGTCCGCGTTCTACTGGACCTGTGCGTCGACTGGCGGCGTGTCTTGTGAGGAGGCATCCGGAAGCGGTCCGCTTAACCAGTTCTTCTCGTTTATGGCTCCTGGCTCTGGCGTGACCTACACGGTTGACGCCGATGTCGCCGACGATGCCAGCGGGGTCGTCCGGAATGTCGCGCAATTGTCCGGTGACAATATTGCGTGCGAGCCAACGGGTTGTTCGGCGACTCGCTCGCTGTCTGTGCGCGTACCGACGTTGCTGGTGGTCAGCAAGTCCGCAAGCCCGGCATCCGGAACCTCGGTAACGGTCAACCAGCCCATTGTCTGGACCCTGTTGGCAACAAATGACGGTGGTGCAACAACCGGGGCAATGACCCTGACCGATACATTGCCCACCGGAATACGGAATGTTGTGGTTGCGGCCGAAACAGGTGTGAGCTGCTCTCCGCAGCAGCCGTCCGCAGGGGATACCTTGATCTGCACGATTCCGGCCGGCTTCCAGGGTCAACGGCACGTCACGATCTCGGCCACGGTCAATGCGGGGAGCGGGACAATTCTCAGCAATACGGTCAGGGCGAATGCGGTCAACAACGAGGTTACCTGCATGGACTGCACGGTCAGCAATCCCGTTACCGGTTCGTTTGACCTCGCCGTGATGAATCCGCGCCCGTTTTCGGCCGGTGGCGTTGATGGAACACTGATCGATGTGATCAACCTGTCGCAGACGCCCGTTTCAGGCGCTTCACTGACAGTCACGCCAGCCACTTCCCTGCGTCTGCTTTCTGCCTTCTCGGCAGCCTGTACGGCGACAGTTGCTGAGGGCGGCGAAATAAGCGTCGCATGTCCGAATCCACCAAGCAGCCAAGGCATCAACTGTGCGGGCGCCATCTGTTCACTCGGGAACCTCCCGCAGAACATGGCCAGCACGATCTTTGTTGCCCTGAACGCAGGTGCGGCGGCGACTGTGCAGGTGGGCACCGTTGGCGATACCAATCCTTCCAACAATTCAATTGAACTGCCTGCGGGGGGTACACCATGATCACTGCATGCCGCGAATCGCGATCGAGGAATTGGCATGCGTTGCTATTGGCGTCGGTGCTGGCCTTGCCGGTACCTGCTTTGGCACTACAGGAGCTGGTGGTTGTACGCAACAACGGCCAGACCACCAGCCATGTCGCGAAATCCGGTGCCGCCAACGCTGGTGCCACCGCTTGTGCCGATCCGTCGGTGGCTTTCGCATTTACCGTTGAGCCGCACGATGGTGCAAGCAGCGTCGAACTGCAGCGCGGCGTCGATACGGCTCGCGACATTGTCCTCGATGTAACCCTGACCTGCTCAACCCTGCAGGGATCGGCCTTGGTACCATTCAACGCGGCTGGCGGAACGGCCTTGAATGGATCCGACTACGTATCAACCCCTGGCATGGCCTTGCTCAATCTGACTGATAACAGTCAGGGTGGTGCCGCGACTCCGGTTCCAGCGGTTGTGCGTATTGAATTGCTTGGCAATAGCCAGAATGCCAGTCAGAGCCAGACTCTGAATATCGTTCGCACCGAAGGATCTTTCCAGGGAACTCCGATGCAGGGCAATCCTGTTGTCGGCACGATTCCGGGCAACAACTCGCCGATTGTTACCGTTACGATCGTGGGTCAGACCACGATCGTCGAAGGATCAGGTGTCGTTCCCGGGATTGATCCGGCCGCCGCTGGAATCAGTGTCGCCACAACCCGGTTTTGCGGCGCCCAGGGCGGAGGTGCCGGCTCATCCGGCTGCGCCGCCACGCAGACGGCTGCGGATCTTGCGGCCGATCCGGCTACCCCGGAAGCCATCCGTCAAAACGCCATCACGGTGCTTGAAAACAACCTGCTCGCGATTTCCCCGGACGAGACGACGGCCATCGCATTCGTCGCGCCGATGCTCGCGAACGGGCAGTTCGACAACCTTGCCGGGCGCCTGGCCGAGTTGCGTGGTGCCGACAAGGGTGGAACGATCAGCGCGGGCGGCCTGACCTTTGTCCGCAACGGATTGCCGCTGTCGCTGGCGAGTCTCGGCTCATCGCTGAAGGTCGATGATGATCAATCCGCAAGCAATGAAGAGAAGCGCACATTGCTCGGCGGGACGCGCCTCGGCCTCTGGGTCAATGGCACGATCGGCGGCAGCGAAAGGGATCGTCGCAATGGCAACTCAGGCTTCAAGTCCGACAACTGGGACTTGACCAGCGGACTCGATTATCGGTTCAGTGATCGGCTTTTTGCTGGGGCCGCGTTGGGATACTCAAGACTCAGCGCGGATTATGCATTCGACCAGGGATCGCTGGATGCGAACGCAAAGTCGCTGCATGTCTATTCCGGCTATGCCCTGACAAACGGATTCAGCCTTGATGGGTCCGCAAGTTACATGCGCAGTGACTACACGCAGAAGCGCGTGATCGAACTGTATGCGCTGAATGCCGGCGGCAATGGCTATACCTCACTTGGCCGCGATATCGCCGTTGGCAAGCCCAGCGTGGGCCAGGCCGCAGCGAATTTCGGCGTGACCTACACCTTCATGCGCGGCACCTGGACGTTTGCCCCGCAGGCGCAGCTTTCGATCCTGCATACCACCTACGACGCCTTCCGTGAACAGGGTCCGTCCGAATTCAATTTGAGTTACGACGAGCGCAAAGGCAACAGCACGTCGGTTTCTGCAGGTGGCTATATCGACCGAACGTTCGCGACCTCGGTCGGCGCATTCCGACCCTATGTGCGCGCCTACTATTTTGCGGACAGCGGCTCATCGGGTGACCTCCTGAGCCGCTTTGTCCTCAGCGACGCCAACGGCAGCCAGACACCCATCGCATTGTCGATGCAGGAGCCGGACCGCCGCTATGGAACCGCTGAGTTCGGGCTCGGATTCAGTCGACCGATTGGAACGCGCACAGTCGATTTCAGCGGTGGATTCATGAAGACCTTCAGTTTCCAGGATCTCGACCGCTGGGCACTGCGATTCGACATGCGTATTCCACTTTGAGCCCGCTCGCGGCAGGGTTGCATGCATGAGCAATGAAAAAGCGGACAACTCGGCCACCAGAATTTTGCCGGTCGAGAAAAACTCCGGATCCGCGGCTGACAAGGCCGCGGTTTCCAGCGATCAACCGACACGGCTGATGCCAGGTCGTGGCACGCATGAGGCTGCCGCCGCTCAAGGTCCCGAACAGGCGACCCGCATCCTCGAACGTGTCGATACGCCAACCGTAATTGTCGCGCGTGAGCCGTCAACCGATGATGCCTCGGGGGCAACGCGGGTGCTCGCGCCGAAGCCGCAAGCGGCCTCTGCAGATGGCACGCCCCTAGAGGCGCAGACTGATTTGTCGGTTCCACACGCACGTGCGCCCGCTGCGCCATTGGCTACCTCGGTTTCGGTTCCAGCTGGCCCGATCATGCAGATTCCCGCTCCTCGAACGGGAGCTTCGGCATCACCCTCAGCGGCTCGAACTGCCGGAAGCGCCACGGACAGTGATCAGTTGCCCAAGACAGGCGACTTCATCAAGGATCGCTTCGAACTGATCGAGGAGCTCGGTCGCGGAGGCATGGGTGCTGTCTTCAGGGCACGCGACTTGCGCAAGACCGAGGCACTGGATCCGGATCCGTTTGTTGCGATCAAATTCATATCCGGAAACCTGATCGGGTTCGAGCGCGCATTTGTTGCCCTGCAGCGCGAAGCAAAGAACGCACAAGCGCTGAACCACCCGAATATTGTCAAGGTTTTCGATTTCGACCGCGATGGTGATCTGGTCTATCTGACCATGGAAGTGGTCGAGGGCGTCGCCTTGCATGCGCGCTTGCGTGCCTCGAATGCGAACCCGTTGACGCCTGGGGAACGTGCTCATCTGACCCACGGCATGCTTGCCGGCATGAGCTATGCCCATTCGCGTGATCTTTCGCACGCCGATTTGAAGCCGTCGAACATGATGATCGACAGCGAAGGCAACTTGAAGATCCTTGATTTCGGTATTGCCCGACGACGCGAGTACGACACGGTCTTCGATGCGGACGATCTTTTTGCGTTGACCATCGACTACGCCAGTCCGGAAATGCTCAACCGTCAGCGTCCGACGCCGGCGGATGACGTCTACGCGCTTGGTTGCATCGTTTATGCGATGTACGCGGGCGGCCATCCGTTCAATCATGTGCGAGCGGACCTCGCCCGTAGCGAGAAGATGCGTCCTGATCGCCCGAAATCACTCACCCGGGTTCAGTGGCAGGCTTTGCGCAAAGCACTCGCGTTTACGCGTGAAGAACGATTCCCTGATGCGGCGGAATTCCAGCGTGCATTCGAGGCGCCGGACTGGCGCAAGATTGGCAGTATCGCTGCCACTGTCCTCGGCATTGTCCTGCTTGTCGGATGGATCGCAGCCGATCCGATCCAGAGCTGGCTCAATGTTTCCCGACTCGATGCAGAGCAGAAGGTTTCGCTGGAGCGCAGCCTCAAGGATGGTTCCGAGTATGCTGCCGGCGGCTACGCCGAAGATGCTGTGTACGCTTATGTCGACGCGCTTCGGCTTGATGCCAGCAACGGAGCCGCACGTACGGGAGTCAAGCGTGCGATCGGTGCACTCAAGAGTCGAATGCAAGCGGCCGAATATCGCAGTTACCTGCAGGCGCAGCAGCAGGAGGAAAAGAACCCCACTTGGCTGAAAACACTTTTTTCCGACGAATTGTCGAAGCTTCCGGCTGAAAAATGATCGATACTGGAATCAACTTGGGCAGATTCGCATTGACGTGAACTCGCAGCGACATTACCATTCCGCGCCTTTCCGGTAGTCGTTGCCGAATCGGGCTTGCTCGAGGAGTTGAAGTCGGCGGGGTATAGCGCAGTCTGGTAGCGCGCCTGCTTTGGGAGCAGGATGTCGGGGGTTCGAATCCCTCTACCCCGAAACGAAAATGGCAGTTGATTGATCAATGCGCCCGTAGCTCATTCGGATAGAGCACCGGCCTTCTAAGCCGGGGGTAACAGGTTCGAGTCCTGTCGGGCGCGCCAGTTTCCTGCCTTCGCGGCGTTGTTGCCGCGTGTCGCGTTTCAGCGGTGGCTGTAGCTCAGTTGGTAGAGTCCCGGATTGTGATTCCGGTTGTCGTGGGTTCGAGTCCCATCAGCCACCCCATTCCACCCTCCGCGCATACGGTGCCGGGCAGCGATG
>JBDTCQ010000008.1:0-4933 GCA_039923515.1 Dokdonella sp. | reverse complement strand
CAGATGCACAAAGCGCTGGGCCAGTCGTGCGTAGTAGCGCGCACCGTCGAGCGGTTTCGGTCCATTTGATTCAAGGCTGGCGAGACTGCCGTCATAGACGAAGACCAGATCCAGATCCGAGCCGAATCCGAGTTCGATGCCGCCGAGGCTGCCATAGCCGATCACGGCCATGCCGGCACTGTCGCCGTAGCGCTCGTCAACGGTTCCGTGATTGGCAACCAGATCACGCTCGGCAATGTGCAAGACCGAGCCGAGCACCGCTTCAGCGACTGCAGCGAGCGCGCGAGCGGTCTGCTCGGCATCGAGGCGTTTGCCAAGAAAGGCGAGGCCGATACGGAACAGCGCAGCGAGACGCTGCTCCTGGATCAGGTCGATCTCGCGCTCGGGATCCTGATCGCCGACACCGGCCAGACGTCGCTGGATCTCCGCCTCAACCTCGTCGCGATTGGGCGGCGGCCCCTCAATACGATCATCGAACAACTCATCGAGCAACAACGGATGCGCAATCACGCGCTCGGCGAGCAGGGCGCTGGCGGCAAACACGGCGGTCAGACGCTTGAGTGCAACGGGTTGCTCATCGAGCAGGGCAAGATAGGCCGAGCGTCGCGCAACGGCATTGACCAGACCGATCAGACGCACCAGACAGGCGCTCGGCGCAGCGCTCTCGGCGGCCGCCGCAAACAACGCCGGCATGACCCGGTCGATGCGCTCACGCGAACGCACCGCCGCCGCGCGCAGGATCGGGCTGCCGAGGAAACCCTCGAGGGCGCTGACGACGGGCTTCACCGGGTCGAAGCCGGCATCAACAAAGGCCTGGGTATCCACGCCCGATGCCGTGCAGTGCTGCCATACGGCGCTCCAGGCCACCGTGCTGGCTGCATTGCGGACCTGCCGGGCTGGTGCCATGAGCGCATCGAATTCCTCACTGACCGCCGTGCGATGGCGATCCAGCTCGGCGACCAACGCAGCCCATTCGGCATGGCCGAGGGCGAGCGCGAGGCGCTGACGCTGCTGCAGGTCGGCCGGCAATTCGTGGGTCTGCTGATCGGCGAACATCTGCACGCGATTCTCGAGTCGGCGCAGGAACCGGTAGGCATCGCCGAGCCGTTTTGCGCGCTTGGCACTGATCAGACCAAGCTGCTCGCAGGCTGACAAGGCTGGCAGCAGCCCACGCACGCGCAAGGCCGGTTCGCGGCCGCCGCGGATCAGTTGCATGAGCTGGATGATGAATTCGATTTCGCGGATGCCGCCGGGCCCGAGCTTGATGTGATCGGCCAGATCCTTGCGCGCGACTTCGGCGTCGATCAACCCCTTCATCTCGCGCAAGCCGGCAAACGCTGTGTAATCAAAATAGCGGCGGAACACGAACGGGCGCAGGGTTGCGAGCAGGCGCGTACCCGCTGCTTTGTCCCCAGCCACCGGCCGCGCCTTGATCCACGCATAGCGCTCCCAATCGCGGCCTTCGCGCTGGTAGTACTGCTCCATCGCGGCAAACGACAGCGCAACCCGACCCACATTGCCAAACGGGCGCAGGCGCAAATCGACGCGATAGGCAAAGCCATCCGCTGTTCGATCGGCCAGCAGCGAAATCAGGTGTTGGGAAATCCGTGAATACCAGACCTCGGCATCGAGCGGTCGCGCGCCATCGCTGGTGAGGCCGGCCTCGTCGTAGGCCAGGACGAGATCGACATCCGAGGAAAAATTGAGTTCGCCGCCACCGAGCTTGCCGAGCGCAAGCACGACCAGACGCTGTACTTCGCCCGTTTCCAGGCGGATCAGGCCGTGGCGTTCGGCCAGCTGGCGCTCGGCGTGGCGCAGGGCGAATTCGAGACACACCTCGGCGAGCACGCTGGCCCCGGCCAGGGTCGTCTCGACCTTGTCAACATTATTCACATCACGCCAGATCAGGCGAATCGATTCGCGCCGGCGGAAGCGGCGGATCTCACTGCGAAATTCAGCATCGGACAGATTGTTCGCGAACGGCCCCGTGCGCGCATCAGCGTGGCGTGGATCATTCATCAGGCGGACCAGATCCGGACCGAGCAGTTGAGGGTCCTGGCAGAAGTTCTCAAAGGCAAAATCGCTGGCCAACAAAACCCGGTCGAGATGGCTGTCGACCCCGGCATCGTCGTAGAACGGCACCCCCGCCTCCCGGCACAGCGACTCCAGACGGGACAGGCGCTGATCGATCAGGATTGCGATGGCTTTCGGTCGGACAGGATTCAGCATGGGTCGATTCTGGCAGCCGCCTTGGGCAACGGCCAGCGCCCGCGAGCGGCACTTGCATCGCGGCGCGCCCGCGGGCAGTCTGCGCATCCGCGCACGCATGGGGCTGCGCAAACCCTGAACATCATTCCTGCATCCGCGCGAAACGGGCGGAATGGTGCGTTCATCGCTCCTCATTCGATTCACCCGCCACTCAGCCGCGCAACCCGAAAGTGCGTAGTTGCCGATTACTCTGGATCCGCTGCCAAACGATGACCGCCATCCCGCATTCCTCTTCGCTCAAGCGGAATCTGCCGCACCTGGTATGGATGCTGCTGGTCGCGGTGATCTTTGCGATCAGCGCGAGCTGGCTCGATCCGGCCCTCGGCTGGCCCGTGAGCGATGCGAGTGGTGCATATGCCGGACTCGTGGCGATCAATATCCTGCCTTTTGTCTTGATCGTCGTCCTGCTCAGCGCGCTGACCCGCCGGGTTGTGCTGTCGAGCTGGATCGGGCTGCTTTTGCTGATTGGCACCTATGCCGCCAATGCGGTGAAGTTGCAGCAACTCGAAATGCCGTTGCTTCCGGGCGATTTACACTTTCTTGAAGAGATCGGTTCGGCGCTGCCGCTGTTTGCGCACTACATCGGCACGAGCTTGCTGCCCCTGCTGATTGCGCTCGCATTGCTGGTACTGACCCTTGCCCTGTTCCGCGAGGCGGCTTGGCCGATGATGCGCGGCTGGACCCGCGCAGGCGTCGCCGTAGCCACCCTCGCACTCGGGGTTGGCATCGTCCAAGGCTGGGCACCGTGGCGATCGGTCTACAACGCCGATCGGTTGGCTTTCGAGCCATGGTCCGTGGTCGACAGCGCACGCAAGGCCGGCATGGTCGGCAATCTCGTCCTCTACAACTGGGAACTTGCCAAGCGCCAGGATCTGCGGCCTGATCGGAATGCGGCCACTGAACTCGTGCGCGCGAACGCCGATGCGCTGCGCACGCGCCTGAACCCGAACACCTCTTCACTGGGCATGCCGAGCGGCACCCAGCCTGACATCGTCATCATCCAGAGTGAATCGCTGTTTGATCCGGTGCGCCTGAAGAATGCGCCGGCGAACACGTATCTGCCGAATTTCCATCGACTGGCCAAGCGTGGCCTGTCGGGCGAGATGCAGGTGCCGACTTTTGCCGGCGGCACCATCCGTACCGAGTTCGAGGTGCTGACTGGCCTCGCCCTCGCGTTTTTCCCGGGCGTGCAATACCCATACTTCGAAATCGCCGACAAGCCGATCCCGGGCATCGTGCGCACGCTGTCGCGACAGGGCTACCAGACCACCGCGATTCATCCAAACAGCGGCGTGTTCTGGAACCGCAACCAGGCCTATCAACAGATCGGTTTCGACCGCTTTGTCGATGAAAAAGCGTTTTCCAAGGACGACATTGTCGGCCTGTTCACTGGCGATGCCGCACTGACCGACCATGTGCTTGCCCAGCTCGATCAGGACGGACCGCCGCAACTCATTTTCGCGGTAACCATGGAAAACCATGGTCCGTTCGATTGGCGTCCAGGCCTAGATGCCAAGCGCCTTGCAACCATGAAGATGCCAGCGGGCCTCGACGAGGGCGGCGAACACTGGATGCGCAACTACCTGTATCTGCTCGGCGACGCCGATCACGAGCTTGGCCGGCTTGCGGACACCTTGCAGAAACGCAAGCGGCGCACTCTGCTGCTGTTCTACGGCGATCACCTGCCCGCACTGCCGCCGGTTTATCACCAGATCGGCTTTGCCGACGGCAAAGGGCCGAAGACCCAGCCGGTGCCGTGGCTGCTGCTCGACAACCGCCGCAATCTTTCCGACCACAGTCCGATGGACACAACGGCCTGGATGCTGCCCAGTATTCTTCTGGAGACGGCGGGAATCGGCGGCGATCGCTACTTCGCGACGCTCGGTGCGCTGCGTGGCACCCTGCCACCCGACGTGATGACCTCATCGACCCGCTTGCCCGATGAACTGCGCGCACTTGGCCAACTCCGATTCCGCAACGAGCTCGAACCTATCCTCGACAACGTGCTTGACGGCCCCGCCATCGATGCGAATGCGGCCATCGCGCCATAAACCAGCGTGCTCGGCAACTGCTCCTGCGTTGTGCTGGACAGGGATGTGCGAATGCCGCGAGCGCAGGCGACGGCATGGATGCCGGAGGTAGAGCAACGCAGGAGCAGTTGCCGGATGCGCTGGAGCGGCCTCTCGACGGCTGTTCCAGACGCCGTTCTACCTCCCCCATCCATGGGGTCGTACCTTCTGCATCCGTGCAGTCGTCCTGCTTTGATGGCAACCATTCCATCCATGGCAATCGCCTGAAATTGCTTTGCGTCGCAGGCAACTACGCCGTCCGTGACAACACCTGAATTTGCTCCTGCAATTCAGGTGTACAGGCCATCCATGGCCATCGCCTGCAATTGCTCCTGCATTGCAGGCATACATGCCATCCATGGCCATAAAAAAACCCGCCGAGCATTGCTGCTGCGGCGGGTTCTCCCTCCCCACGAGGTTTGTATCCTGCGAACGCAATACTAATGATTTTTCAACATATGCCACGCCGCAGCGCAACATGAACGTGGAAAGTGGCAATGCGATGCAGGATTGCGCTCAACCTTAAGGCCTTTTTTCCATCGCTGCCGCGCTCAAGCGGCTATTGCCCTACTCTTCTCAAGAATAGCCTGAGCCGC
>JBDTCQ010000007.1:0-2671 GCA_039923515.1 Dokdonella sp. | reverse complement strand
ATCCGGTCACGGACGGCGACAGCACCATCACCGTCGTGGTCGACGGCACTCCGTACGAAGCCGGCATCGACCCGTTCAACGAACTCATCGATCGTGTCAGCGACGACAACCGTGCGCGGGTGACGCTCGAATAGCGCTGGCACTGCAGCCAGTTTGCGGGTGTCGTCAGGTGCGTGCTTCTGTCAGAGATGTTGCGGTCGGGTAGCGAAAAAAATGGGGCGGTTCCCCGGTCTGGAATTGCTCTGGCAAAGGCCTGGATTTCGGCATGGCCGCATTTCGTCGCGTTGGGTTTCCTGGTTTCTTATTTCGGCGGCGATGATGAGATGACACCATGGGTCCCTTCGTTGTCAGCCTGAGACCGATGATGCGCCTGACGATCTTCCGCTCTCGAAAGCGCGTATCTCGATTCAGTGCTTGCTTGTGCGTGCTGATGGCGCTGTCTTTGCCGCCTGCCATGGGTGCGAGTGCTTCACTGCCATCCTCGCCTGAGTCCTACCTCAGTCAAGCGGCACGCGTGCGCCAGTCGATCGATCGACCTTGGGCGCCCGAATCGGGCCAACTGGGCAATCTCCGGCATGTGCAGATCACCGCGGCTGACTGCGTGGTGCGCGTCATCTCGGGTAGCGAGAATCGCGTCTTCCCGGGCACGCGCGAGGTCATCGTGGTCGAGCGCTCGCGCGTGCTGGATGCAGCGCCGAATGAGCAGCCTGCGCCGCGCGACGTGGTGCTCGCCCCCGATCGGAGGCAGGCTTGTCCGGGGCCCGGATCGTGCGGCGTGTCGGTTACCGCGGTGACCGATGCGCCGCACGCAAGCGCTGCGGACACGGTGTGCTTCACCGTGCAACTCGCGACGGCGCACGATCTGCTGCTTGGCGGGGATGGAATGTCGGTGCTGGTGGATCGCGTGCGCCAGCCGGCGCTGCGCATCGCGATCAATCCGAGTGGTCGCCTGCGGCTGTGGCTGGAAAAAGTCGACATCGGGCTGCTGTCGATCAAGGCGAACGCGGCGGCAAGCTTGGGTGGCAGCGGGGAGGTCGACTTCCTGCAGGGCAGCAGCTCCAGCGGCGGCAGCGTGATGATGCTGCACGAGTTTCGTGCGCATCACATCGGCGTGTCGAGCACCACGACGGGCACGCGCTGGTCGATCCGAATTGGAGCGGATACCGAAGCGGGCTACTACCAGCCGGCGCACGCGCCTGGCGCGATCGCCGGAAAATACAGCATCGAAATTGACGGCCCCATCGAACGCCTGGACGTGCCGGCAAGCCGCGTCGATCCGCTTCCGCTGAGTAAAGCCACGCGAATCGCGGCACGCGCGTTGCGCGAGGAGGTTCTTGTGCAGGCCGGTCCTACGCCCGTTATCCCGGCGCCGGAGGCGAACTTGCCCTTGGCCAGCGAGGCCGCGGCGAAATTACCGAGCGATGCACGCGAGCGCGTGGCTGAAGTTGCCTCACGGTATTTGCCGGCTTCAATCCGCATCACCAACGTTGCATTGTGGAAGCAGGGCGGACGCCTCGAAGGCATCGCTCCCGACGCCGCTTCGGCACGCGGTATCGTGCACCTGCTCGAGAACTCGGGCGAGTTCACCTACGTCAGCGGCGGAGGCGGGTTACCGCGCGGCAACGGCTACGCGTTCTCAACGCAACTGAGTTTCTCCTGCGACGTCCCCGGCGAGCCGAGCATATGCCCGGCAGGCGATCCTGCCCTGTCAGGCGCGTATAGCGAGGCGCAAGTTCGCGACTCGCTGGGTGCGCTGCTCGGTTCGTCCGTCATCCTGCGAGACGTGCGTCTCAACGGCGATACGATTCAGATGAAAGCCGTTGCCACCAGCGAAGTCGAAGCCCGCGCGGGCCTGGAACGCATCAGCCAGCACAAAGGGTTGTTCCGCTTGTCGACCTCGGGCATCGGTCCTCCGCGCAATGGATCGGTCATCGAGATTGACGCCGAGCTCAAGCTGATCTGCGCCGTGCCGCCGAAGCCGGATGGCATCTGCAGCGCTCGAAGCCGTCAGGTGCCGTGAGCATTCCCCAGTTACCCTGCGCCGAAGATCAACGTCCTCAGAATTCAATCGCACTGACTTAGGGGCCTCATCCCCGCTTGACCAGCCATTTGGCTGTTGAAATCCATGCACGACAGTCCAGCGAAATGTCTTGGCTACGAGTCGCGCAATGCGCGACAAATAGAACGAGCCAGGGTCGCTCGAGCCGTGTGTGAATCGACAGCGCAAAGTCAGAAGGTTTCCTTGATCAAGAATCCGCGTGGAATCTTTTCTTCCAGCGGTTTGCCGCTGAGTTTCGGCATCTCGGGGGCCGGGGCGGGTGGTTCGCGTTTGGGCAATTGCTTGAGCAGGTGCTCAATAAGGTTGAGGCGGCCACGTTTCTGGTCATTGAAATTGACCACGAACCACGGTGCATTTTCGGCGTGCGTGGCCTTGAGCATGCTGTCTCGCGCCTTGCCGTACGCGGCATATTGCTCGCGCGCCTTGATGTCGATGGGTGAGAGTTTGAAGCGCTTGGCGGGATCTTCGGCGCGTTCCTTGAAACGCTGCTCCTGTTCCTCCTGATCGACGCTGAGCCAGTACTTGATCAGGATCAGTCCATCGCCGGTGATCAGGCGTTCAAACACCGGGCAATCGATCAGGAACTGCTTTTGCTGGGCTGGTGTGCAGAAG
>JBDTCQ010000006.1:0-15308 GCA_039923515.1 Dokdonella sp. | reverse complement strand
CCTCCGTCGGCTTAAGCCGTATTTGATTTGATGTTTCCGTTCACGCCGTCGTCCTGACCGCGAAACGTCTTGCGAAACACTGGCGTGTGTTCCGCCACGCAACCGTTTCGGTTGCCCCACCACGCATCCTGCGCAGCGGGTGACACCTGTTCAGCGCAGCAGTGGCTGCGCTCAGAAATTTCCCTTGAACCAACTCGATACGCGGTCCCAGACCCCGCCGACCGCTTCGACACCGCGGCCTGGCCCACGCAGTTGTTGACGGCTTCCGTAGAGCAGAAGGCCGACGCCGGTTGCGTGAATCTGGTTCGCGACAACATCGGCGAGGCCGGTCACATGCTGTGGCGTGCCGAGGCGCACCGGCATGTGGAACACTTCTTCGGCAAGATCGACCACACCTTCCATCTTGGCCGCGCCACCGGTAAGCACGATGCCCGCCGCGACCAGACTTTCGTATCCCGAGCGGCGCAACTCGGCCTGGGCCAGCGAGAACAGTTCCTCGTAACGCGGCTGCACGACTTCGGCGAGGGTTTGTCGAGCCAGTCGGCGCGGTGGACGATCACCGACGCTCGGCACCTGGATGGTTTCCTCGGCGTGCGCCAACTGGGCCAGCGCGCAGGCGTACTTGACCTTGATTTCCTCGGCATGCGCGGTCGGCGTGCGCAAGGCGACGGCGATGTCGTTGGTGACCTGATCGCCGGCGATTGGCAACGAGGCGGTATGGCGGATCGCGCCTTGGGTGAAGATCGCGATGTCGGTAGTACCGGCGCCGATGTCGACGAGGCAGACGCCGAGGTCGCGCTCATCCTGGGTAAGCACGGCAAAACTTGATGCGATTTGTTGCGGCACCAGGTCATCGACTCGCAAGCCGCAGCGTGACACGCACTTGCGGATATTCGCCGCCGCACTCATCGCGCCGGTGACCAGATGCACGCGTGCTTCAAGACGCACACCACTCATGCCGATCGGATGGCGGATGCCTTCCTGACCGTCAATCACGTAATCCTGCGGCTCGAGATACAGACGCTCCTGATCGGCCGGGATAGCCACGGCACGCGCCGCCTCGATCACATGCTCGCGATCGGCCTCGGTCACTTCCTTGTCTCGGATCGGCACGATGCCATGGGAATTCAGGCAACGGATATGGCTGCCGGAAATACCCGCGTAGACCGAACGAATCTCGCAGCCAGCCATCAGCTCGGCTTCCTCGATTGCGCGCTGGATCGATTGCACGGTCGATTCGATATCGACAACGACGCCACGCTTGAGCCCATGCGAGGGATGCGAGCCGATGCCCATGATTTCGACCGGCTGGCCGGGCTCGTGCTCGCCGACAATCGCGACGATCTTCGAGGTGCCGATGTCGAGACCGACGATGAGGTTTTTTTCAGACTTGCGATTCATCGGAGGAGCCGGGAATGGGGAATGGGGAGTGAGGAGTCGAGCGAAGCCAGTTGCGCGATCGGGAAGCTGTCGAGATAGTCGGGCATCACTGCCGCGGCCCCACCCCGATTCTCGATTCCCGATTCCTGATTCCCGCCCGGCGCGGCCGAAGAGGGCAGCGCCCAGCGCATGGCGAAACCGTTCTCGTAACGCAGGTCGATATAGACCGGTGGACCGGCATTTCCCGCGCTGAGGTTTGACCAGACATTCAAGAAGCGTTGCAGTCGCGGCATCGCGTCGACCCGACCGATCTCGATCAGGGCACCCGTCGACAAGGTCAGGCGCCAGCTGCCACGCGCGCTGAGATCAACCGACTGCATGCTGAGTCCGCTGCCGGAGAACTGGCGCATGCATTCGGCGTGGAAGGCGATGACTTCGGCCAGACGCGCATCCGGTCCGGACAGCTGCGGCAACCCCTGCATTGAATCGGTGCCCGGCACCTCAAACAATTCGCCACTGCGGCTGATCAGGCGTGAATCGCCCCAACGCGCGAACGGTTGGCGCTCATACACGGTCAGGCTCAGGGTATCCGGCCATTGCTTGCGTGCTTCAACACGCTCGACCCAGGGCAACCGCGAAACTGCATCGCGCACGTCCTGCAATTGCACCGCAAAGAAGCCCTTGCCGAGATGCGTTTCCACGGTCGCGCGAATCTGTTCGGCACTGACATGCGCGTACTCGGCACGCAACTCGATCTTGCGTACCGGCCAACGCGTTGACGCAAACCAGCCATTGAGCACGCCGACAATGGGCAGCGCTACGAGGGTCAGGGCAATGCCCCAGGCAAGCATGCGGATGATCAGGGCGCTTTTCACGTCACCCCTCCCGCGCCGGTCGCCGCTTCGCGATCAAGCGTCGATTCGAGAATCCGCCAGCACAGCGTTTCGAATTCGATGCCGACCGCACGCGCGGCTTTCGGAACCAGCGAATGGCTGGTCATGCCCGGCGTCGTGTTGACCTCAAGCAGGTAGTTGTTGCCCTCGCGATCGCGCATCACATCGACCCGACCCCAACCCGAACAACCCACAGCATCGAAGGCGCGCAAGGCAAGTTCGCGGATTTGCAGCTCAGCATCACCATCCAGCCCCGGACACAGGTATTCGGTGTCATCGGCGATGTATTTCGCGTGGTAGTCGTAGTACGCGCCTTTCGGCACGATGCGGATCGAGGGCAGCGCTTCGCGGGCCAGGATGGCCACGGTCAACTCGGCACCTTCGATCAATTGCTCGATCAGCAATTCGCCATCGTGCTTGCTGGCCAGGGCGACTGCAGCCGGCAGGTCGGCCGCGCTGAAGACACGGGTGATGCCGACACTCGATCCTTCGTGAGAAGGCTTGACGATGGCGGGATAGCCGATCCCACTGATGGCCGCTTCGAGATCCTCACCGTGATGCCAGGCGGCGTAGCGCGGGGTCGGCAGGCCAAGCGCCTGCCAGACCTGCTTGGTACGCACCTTGTCCATGGAAAGTGCCGAGCCGAGGATGCCGCTGCCTGTGTAGGGCACGCCCAGCGCATCGAGCGCACCCTGAAGCATGCCATCCTCACCGCCGCGGCCATGCAGGATATTGAACACGCGCGCGTAATGACCCGCTCGCAGCGCATCAAGCAAGGCTGGAATGCCATCAATTGGATGCGCATCGACGCCGCGCGCACGCAGCGCTTCAAGCACGTTGCGCCCTGAATTGAGCGACACCTCGCGTTCGGCCGAGGTGCCGCCAAAAGCCACGGCCACCCGGCCGAAGCGTCGCGGATCGGTCGTGTGCAGAGTCATGGTCGCTGGCTCCTCAAGTCGGGATCACGGGCGAGATCGAGGGCAGCGGCACCAATGTCGCCCGCGCCCATGAGCAGGACCATGTCGCCACTCTCAAGCAGGCTGGGCAGTGCATCACGCAGATCACGCGGATGTTCGATCAGGACCGGATCGACCTTGCCGCGGGCACGGATCGCACGCGCCAGCGCGCGTGCGTCGGCATTCGCAATCGGCGCTTCGCCGGCCGGGTAGATCTCGGTCAGGATCAGCACATCGACGTCGGCGAGCACGCGTGAGAAATCATCAAGCAAGTCGCGCGTCCGCGAGTAGCGATGTGGCTGGAAGGCAACCACGAGGCGACGCTCAGGCCAGCCGCCGCGGGCGGCCGCGAAGACCGCGGCCAGTTCGCTCGGATGGTGTCCATAGTCGTCGACGAGCGCGGCGCTGCCGTTGTCGAGAATGAGATCCCCGCGCATAGAGAAGCGCCGGCCGACGCCCTGGAATCCACTCAAGGCGGCTTGCATCGCGGCCGACGTAACGCCGAGCTGCCAGCCGACTGCACAGGCAGCCAGCGCGTTGAGGACGTTGTGCCGACCGGGTGAGTTGAGGGTCATCTCGACGCCCGCCTCGGTATCCGGCAAATGCATGACAAAGTGCATGCGCACACCATCCTGACGCAGGTGGGTGGCCCGGATATCCGCCTCGCGGTCTATCGCGTAGGTCAGCGTGCGTCGCGGTGTGCGCTCAGCCAGGGCGGCAACCTCGGCGTCGTCGACGCAGAGCACGGCCAGGCCATAGACCGGCAGCCGATGCAGGAACTGCTCGAAGGCGAGTTTGACCTGCTCGAAATCACCGGCGTAGTTCTCAAGATGGTCCGCATCGATATTGGTGATGATCGCGATCACCGGCGAGAGCATCAGGAACGAGCCATCCGATTCGTCGGCTTCGGCAACCAGATATTCGCCGGTGCCCAGACGCGCGTTGGCGCCGGCGGCAGTCAACTGGCCACCAATGACGAAGGTCGGATCAAGGCCGGCTTCAGCCAGCACACTCGCGGTCAGACTGGTGGTTGTGGTCTTGCCATGCGTGCCGGCGACCGCGATGCCGCGACGGAAACGCATCAGCTCACCAAGCATCTCGGCGCGCGGCACGACCGGAATGCGGCGTTCGCGTGCGGCGAGCAACTCGGGATTGTCGGCACGGATCGCACTTGAGGTGACCAGCACATCGGCCAGCTCGACATTCGCCGCCGCGTGCTCGCGCATCACGGCGATGCCGAGCGAGGCAAGCCGTCGGGTGGTCGGCGAATCCGCCCGATCGGAACCCGACACGGTGTAGCCGAGGTTGTGCAGCACCTCGGCAATGCCGCTCATGCCCACGCCGCCAATGCCGACAAAGTGGACGTGACGGAAGTCCTGCATGATGTCGCCATGCTGGCGCAGCGGCTGCGGAGTCATGCCGCCACCTCGAGACAGACATCCGCAATACGCGTACTCGCGTCGGGACGCGCCAGGGCGCGCGCCGAGCTCGCCATCTTCAGGAGCTTCGGACGATCGCCGCCAATCTCGTCGAGACAACGACCGAGGCGATTGACGAAGCCATCGCCCTCGGCGATCAGGCGGGCAGCGCCAGCCTCGACCAGCACGTCGGCATTGCGCGTCTGATGATCATCGACCGCCTGCGGAAACGGCACCAGGATTGAAGCGACACCGGCTGCGCACAGTTCGGCAATGGTCAAGGCACCGGCACGACAGATCACGAGATCGGCCCAGGCATAGGCCGCGGCCATATCCTCGATGAATGGCTCGACGGATACGCTGAGATCAGCCGCTGCGTAAGCCGCCCGGGTCTTGTCGAGATGACGCGCACCGCATTGATGGCGAACCTCGAGATTGACGCGTTCACCGCGCCGGCGGATCACCTCGGGCACCAACAGGTTCAGGCTCTGCGCACCCTGACTGCCGCCGAGGACGAGCACGCGAATGGCGCCTTCCCGTCCAGCCTGACGTTTCTGTGGCAGCGCCAGCGCGCTGATTTCGCGGCGCACCGGATTGCCGACCCATTCGCTGCCAGCAAGGCTGTCGGCGAATCCGGTCAGCGCCCGCCGTGCAAAGCGGACGAGCAGTCGATTGGTGAAACCCGGAACACGATTCTGTTCGTGCACGACCAGCGGAACGCGTGACATCCAGGCGGCGATTCCGCCCGGCGCAGCCGCATAGCCCCCCATCGACAGCACGCTGACCGGACGCACGCGGCGAAGAACCTTGCGTGCCGCGAGAGTCGCTCGCAACAGACGCAGCGGGGCCAGCGCGAGAGTCGCCAGACCCTTGCCGCGGACACCAGAGAAATCGAGTGTTTCGAGGGTGAATCCTGCAGCGGGCACGAGCCGCCCCTCAAGGCCGACCTTGCCGCCGAGCCAGATTACCTCGATGCCACGCTCACGCAATTCACGACCGACCGCGATTCCCGGGAAGATATGGCCGCCGGTACCACCCGCCATGATCAGGATCGTCCTGCTCATGCCGGCGCTCCTTCGTGCAGCGGTTCCGAAGACGGCTGAGTCGCAACCGCTTGCGCGGCAGCATTTTCGGCGCGCGACAACTCGTAGCTGACCCGCGCGAGCAAGCCGATCGCGACACAGGTCATCATCACGCTCGAACCGCCCGAGCTGATCAGCGGCAGGGTCAAACCCTTGGTCGGCAGCACGCCCAGGTTGACGCCAATCGAGACCAGCGCCTGAAACGCAATCATCAAGGAGATCCCGAATGCGCAATAGCCGCCGAAGCGCTGGCCGCGCTCCATCGCACGCAAGCCGACGCGCAGGCCGCTGCCGACGAGTCCGGCAAACAGACCGAGCACGAGCAGGATGCCGAAGAATCCAAGCTCCTCGGCGATCACGGCAAGGATGAAATCGGTATGCGCTTCGGGCAGGTAGAACAGCTTCTGCACGCTGGCACCGAGGCCGACGCCAAACCATTCACCGCGACCGACCGCGATCAGGGCCTGGGTCAACTGGAAACCTTCGTTGAATGGATCCGCCCAGGGATCGAGGAAGGATTTGAGGCGCTTTAGCCGGTATTCCTCGAACAGCGCAGCCCAGGCCAGGGCCGGCATTGCCATCGCCGCGAGCAGACCGAGATTGCGCAAGCGCGCACCACCCAGCCAGATCATGCCGAGGCTGACCGTGAGCAGCAGGGTCGCGCTGCCAAAATCGGGTTGGGCGAGCAGCAGTACAACCAGCACGCCGGCAACGCCTAGCGGCTTGAGCACGCCAAGCATGCTCGCGTGCACGCTTTCACGATGACGCACCATGTAGCTCGACAGATAGATGATCAGGATCAGCTTGACCAGCTCAACCGATTGGAAGCCCGAGATGCCGAGGTGAATCCAGCGCCGCGCGCCGTTGATGCGCATGCCGATTCCCGGCACGAACACGAGCAGGAGCAGGAAGATCCCGAGCAGGAGCAGCGGGAAAGCCTTCTCTTCAATGCGGCTCAGTTCGACGTGGGCGACGATGCAGGCCAGACTGATGCCGAGCGCAAGGAAGATCATGTGCCGGATCAGGAAGTAGAACGGTCCGATGTGCTGACTGTCGGCAATCGAGATCGAACTCGACGCAACCATGACCAGGCCAAGACAGGCGAGTCCGAGCGCCGAAAGGACGACGCCAGGGTCGTAACGCCCTTTGGGCGCTTCGCGTCGGGTTGCCTGCGTGCCTGCGTTCATGCCTAACATCAGCGCACCTTCAACGTGGCAAGACCAACGAGCACAAGGATCACGCTGATGATCCAGAAGCGCACGATCACGCGCGGCTCGGGCCAACCCTTGAGTTCAAAGTGGTGGTGAATCGGCGCCATGCGGAAAATCCGCTTGCCAGTCAGCTTGAAACTGGCCACCTGCAGGATTACCGAGGCGGTCTCCATGACGAAGACCCCGCCCATGATCAGCAAGACGATTTCCTGACGCACGATCAGCGCAATCGTGCCGAGCGCGGCACCGACCGCCAGCGCACCAATGTCACCCATGAAGACCTGCGCGGGATACGTGTTGAACCAGAGGAAGCCGAGTCCAGCCCCGCCCAGCGCGCCACAGAAGATCACCAACTCGCCGGCACCGGGAATCGATGGAATCTGCAGATAGTTCGAGAACACTGCGTTGCCAGCCAGATAGGCAAACGCTCCCAGCGCAGCGACCACGAGCACGCTTGGCATGATCGCGAGGCCATCGAGACCATCGGTGAGGTTCACCGCATTTGAGAAGCCGACGATCATCAGATAGGCCAGCGGCACGAACAGAATGCCGAGGGGAATTGCCACGGTCTTGAACAGCGGCACATACAAGGCGGTCTGCGCCGGCAGGTCGGCCTGCGCGTACAGGATCACCGCGATGGCAAGGCCGAAAACTGATTGCCAGAAATATTTCCAGCGCGAGGCCAGACCGCGACTGTCGCGCAACACAAGTTTCTTGTAGTCGTCGTAGAAGCCAATGCCGCCAAACGCGACCGTAGCGCCAAGCACCATCCACACGTAGCGATTGCTCAGATCCATCCACAGCAGGGTGGCGACGGCCACGGCGAGGATGATCAACAGACCGCCCATGGTCGGCGTACCCGCCTTGACCAGATGGGTCTGCGGGCCATCCGAGCGGATCACTTGACCGGCCTTCAGATCCGCGAGTTTGCGGATCACCGCCGGGCCTATCAACAGCGACACGGCGAGTGCGGTCAACGTACTCATGATGGCGCGGAATGTCAGGTACTGGAACAGGTGAAAGCCGCTGTACCAGTTGCGCAGAAGGTCGGCGAGTTCAAGCAGCATGTCGGTCCCCTGCGTTGGCCTCGGCGGCGAACAAGCCGCCAACCACGCGATCCATGGCCGAGCCGCGCGAGCCCTTGATCAAGACGGCCGTCGTTGCGGCGAGTTCGCCGCGCAAGGCCTCGATCAGCAATGTCTGGTTGGCAAAGTGACGCGCCTGGCTGCCGAATGCGCTCGCCGTGGCACGGCTCAAATCACCGACCGCGAACAATTGATCGATGCCCTTGCTGGCGGCCAGCGCACCGATCCCGGCGTGCAGGGATTCAGCATCCACACCCAACTCGCGCAAGTCGCCGACGACGAGGATGCGCGTGCCGGCAAATGCTGCCAGCGTATCGATCGCGACCGCAAACGAAGCCGGGTTGGCGTTGTAGGTGTCATCGATGATCAATGCACCGCTGGAATGTTTGCGCTGTGCGCTTCGACCGGCGACTGGTGTGGCTGCTTCAAGCCCTTGCTTGATCGTTGCCAGAGGCACGCCGACGGCAATCGCGAGACTGGCCGCTGCGAGGGCATTGTGCACATTGTGTCGACCAAGCAGGGGCAGCGAGATATCGATTTCGCCGGCTGGCGCAATCAAGGTGAATTGGTTCGCCGCTGCGCGCTCATCACGGCGAGCCGTGACATCGGCATCCGCGGTGATACCGAAGCGGATCACGCGTCGCTTGCCGGCCAGCTTGGCGAAGAAGCTGGCGTATGCGTCATCGACGTTGATCACGGCGATGCCGTCCGCGGGCAGTCCGGAGTAGATGGCTCCCTTGGTTTGGGCCACACCATCCAGCGAACCCATGCGCTCGAGATGGGCCGGCGCAATGTTGTTGACGAGGGTAACCTGCGGCTCGGCGATTCTGACCAGATAGTCAATATCACCGGGCTTGCCGGCGCCCATTTCAAGCACCGCGAAGCGGGTGTCTGCCGGCATCGCGAGCAAGGTCAATGGCAGGCCGATCTCGTTGTTGAAACTGCCGCTGCTGGCGTGGGTTGGCGCGTGCCGCGAGAGGATTCCAGCGAGCAGGGACTTGACCGTGGTCTTGCCGTTCGAGCCGGTGATGCCGATCACGCAGACATCGCGCTGGCGACGCACATGCGCGGCGATCTTGCCAAGCGCAATCTGCGAATCGGCAACGATCACCTGGGCAAGATCAATGTCGACTGCACGCTCGACGAGAGCGGCGACCGCGCCATTTTTGTGGGCTTGGGCGATGAAGTCGTGTGCGTCGTGTTGTTCGCCGCGCAAGGCGACAAAGAGTGAGGTGGTGAAGTGTTCGCGGCTGTCTGTTGAAACCGCCTCAATGCGCACATCCGCGCCGCGCAAGCGCCCTTGGGTGGCCTCGGCAATCGTTGCGAGCGATAGATTCAGCATGACCGCGCTCCGAGCGCGCGTCGCGCAACTTCAAGGTCGTCGAATGGATGACGGATGCCGGCGACATCCTGGTAGGGCTCATGACCCTTGCCGGCGACCAGAACGATGTCGTTGCCGCGCGCCTCGCTGATGGCGCGCTGGATGGCGCGACCACGATCGCGCTCAACCACGACAGAATCAGCCTGGTCAAATCCAGCCATGATCGCGGCGACGATCAAGTCACCGTCTTCGCCGCGTGGATTGTCGTCGGTGACAATCACCCGATCAGCCAGACGCTCGGCGATCTTCGCCATCTGCGCGCGCTTGCCAGCGTCGCGCTCACCCCCGCAACCGAACACGCAGATCAGCGTACCGTCGCAGTGCACGCGCAGGCTGGTCAGGGCTTGTTCCAGCGCGTCCGGCGTATGCGCGTAGTCAACCACCACCAGTGGCTCGCCGACGCTGCCGCCGAGCCGGCTCATGCGTCCCGGTACTGGTTCAAGCGCCGCCAGTGCGGCAACGATTTCGGCAAAGCCATGACCGAGCGCGCCGAGGGCCGCGGCGACTGCCAGCAGGTTGGATACGTTGAAGCGCCCAAGCAGTTTGGAATCGATGCGGCGCTCGCCCCAGGGCGTGCGCAGGTGAAAGCGCAAGCCGGATGCGTGCATGTCGATGTCGAGGGCGCGAACCTCTGCGTCTTCGGCATCGACTGCATAACGAACGCATTCCACTCCGACCGGCAGATCCGCGCACAAATCGCGGCCAAAGGCGTCATCGATATTGATGGCCGCAGCGCGGAGGCCTGGCACATGAAACAGACGCCGTTTGGCTGCCGCGTAGGCTGGCATGTCGCCGTGGTAATCAAGATGGTCGCGGGTCAGATTGGTGAATACCGCAAGCCGGAAATGCACGCCGTTGACGCGACCCTGATCGAGCGCATGCGAGGAAACCTCCATTGCCACGTCACTGGCTCCCAGCTCGAGGAATTGCGCAAGCAAACGTTGCTGGCTGATCGCGTCAGGCGTCGTGCGCTCGCCCGCATCGATCGCACCATTAAGCCCTGCGCCAAGCGTGCCGATCGTCGCGCTGGATCGACCGAGCGCGGCAAAGGCGCGGGCCAGCAATTGCACGACCGAGGTCTTGCCGTTCGTGCCGGTAACGCCGGTAACGCGCAGACGCCGTGATGGATCACCGAAAAAGCGCGCCGCGATTGCACCCAGCTTTTCACGCAAACCATCGATCCACAGCACGTCACCGGCAATGGCCGATTGCATGGCCGCCGGTGTGGATTCGGCCAGCACGATCCGCGCACCGCGCGCGTGCGCCGCAGCGGCGAAACCGATGCCATGCTCGCGACTGCCTTGCAAGGCGACAAACGCGTCGCCTTCAGCAATGGCGCGTGAATCGAGGTTGAGTCCGCGCACAGCAACATTGGCGAACAGACCCACGTCGGCATAACCGGCGAGCAGATCATCGAGGCGCATGGCCGTGCTCATGGCACCGCCTCCTCGTAGTTTGGCTCGTCGGCCGGGTATTCCGGATGCTCGCTGGCCGGGCCGATGGGATGACCGACATCGGGTGATCCGGCATACCAGCGTTGCACGTTGTCCGGCGGCACATCGAGCAAACGCAAGGCATTCGCCATGACCTTGCTGAACACCGGCGCGGAAACCAGACCGCCGAAATAGGCACCTTGGCCCTGACCCGGATCATTGATGATGACCACGCCAACGAGGCGCGGATTGCTTGCCGGCACCATGCCTGCGAACAGCGAGACATAGCGCTTCTCATAGCCACCGGCGACGGCACGCCGCGAGGTACCGGTCTTGCCGGCGACACGGAAATTGGGCACCGCCGCAGCCAAGCCTGAGCCTTCCGGCGAAATCACCGTTTCAAGCATCGCGCGCACGCTGGCGGCAATCTGTGGATCGATCACGGCACTGTCCGGATTGATTGCACCTTTGACGAAACCCGGCTGGCGCAGGCGACCTCCATTGGCCAGAGCCGAATAGGCCTGGGCAATCTGCATCGGCGTCACACTGAGCCCATAACCATAGGAAATGGTCGCCTTCTCGACCGGGCCCCAGCTCTTCGAGATGGGCAGGTATCCGGGTGACTCACCTGGAAAACCGCAGCCACTGACTTCGCCAAAGCCAAAGCGATGGAGCACGTCGTACATATGCTCGCTGCTCAGCGTCGAGGCGATCTTGGCCGCGCCGACATTGCTCGATTTGGTGATCACGCGGGTGACATTGATCATGCCGTAGTTGCGGTGATCGCTGATCGTGTAGCCACCCTGCAGTTGCAGCTTGCCCGGCGTGGTATCGATGGGCGTATCCGGCTTCCAACGCCCGCTCTCAAGAGCTGCAGCAATGGTGAATGGCTTCATCGTCGAGCCCGGCTCGACCACATCGGTCACCGCGCGGTTGCGCCGGAATGCCGGATCAATCGCAGCGCGTGAATTCGGGTTGAACGAAGGCTGATTGACCATCGCCAGCACTTCACCGTTGCTGACATCGAGAATGACCATCGAGCCCGACGAGGCATGGTGCTCAAGGATGGCCGACTTCAACTCGCGATAGGCCAGATACTGGATACGCCGATCGATTGACAGGGTCAGGTCGCGACCCGGCTGCGCCTCCTGCAGCAACTCGACATTTTCGACCACGTGACCCATCCGATCGCGGATGACCCGCTTGAGGCCCGGTTTGCCGGCCAGCCAGTCGTCGAATGCGAGCTCCAGGCCTTCCTGACCACGATCATCGATATTCGTGATGCCGAGTGCATGCGCGATAATTTCGCCACTCGGGTAGTAGCGACGGAATGCGCGCTCACTGGCCACGCCGGGAATTTTCAGGGCGAGGATTTCCGCCGCCGCATCGGGATCGACCGGACGCTTGAGATAGAGGAATTCCTTGTCCTTGCGCTGCACCAGGCGCTCGGTCAGGTCGGCCGTGGTCACCGCAAGCGCCTTGGCCAGGATCGGCAGCTGATCGGGATTGGCAAGCAATTCCTGCGGATTGCCCCAGATCGACTCGACCGGAGTGGAAACCGCCAGCGGCTCACCATTGCGATCGAAGATCGTTCCGCGCGATACCGCAATCGGAATGTCACGCAGGTAGCGCGAGTCACCCTCGCCCTGATAGAAATCCTTGCGCACAACCTGTAGATCAACCGCACGCACGACCAGCGCCGTGGTCGCCAGAACCAGCACCATCAGCACCGTGTACAGGCGAAAGCGCAAGTTGCCCGGCTTTACCCGTGGCGTCATTGACGTTGCTCCGTCACGGACAGACACGCGCTTGCCTGCGCTTTCGCACAGGCAAGTGGAAGCCGGGCCGAGGCCGGTATGTCGTTCGCAATCCTTGCGATGCCGCTGTTATTCATGACTGTGAGTTCCCCCTCACTGCCGGATCAACGCCTGGTGACGATCATCTCCGCGGGCCCTGGCGAAACCATGCCAAGGCGTCCGCGTGCGATCTGTTCTATTCGATTGTTTTCCGCCCAGGTCGCCTGCTCCAATTGCAGGCGCCCAAACTCGAAATTGAGGTTGTCGCGCTCGTTCGTGAGCCGGTTCAGCTCAACGAAATGGCGGCGACTTTCATGCCTTGCATAGACCACACCCAAGGCGCTGCCGATGACGGCGGCAGCCAGGATGAGCATTGCGAACACGCGCAGACTCATGTGCGCTTCTCCGCAACCCGCATCACCGCACTTCGCGATCGTGGATTGGCCTTCAGCTCGGCCGCTCCGGCGAACTGCTTGCCGAGCGCATGCAGAGCGGACGGCAACATCTCAACCGGAGGCAGGTTGCGCCGATTGATCGGCCGCGATGCCTGTCCACGCATGAAATGCTTGACCACACGATCCTCCAGCGAGTGGAAGCTGATCACGACCAGGCGACCGCCTGGCTTGAGTCGCTCCAGCGCCGCCGCAAGTCCCGCTTCGAGTGCACCCAGCTCATCATTGAGATGGATGCGCAAAGCCTGAAACGTGCGCGTCGCCGGATGCTTGTTGCGCTCGCGATATCCAATCGCCTTTGCCACCAGCTCGGCCAATTGGGTCGTCGTCTCCAGCGGCTGCTCGCTCCGCTTCTCGACAATGACCTTGGCAATCCTTCGGCTCAGACGTTCCTCTCCATAGCGCCACAACACATCGGCAATCTCGCTTTCGCTCGCTGCAGCCAGCCATTCGGCGGCGCTGCGACCGGATCCGGGATCCATGCGCATGTCGAGAGGACCATCCGTCTGAAAACTGAATCCGCGGCTTGCATCATCGAGCTGTGGCGAAGACACGCCCAGATCGAGAAACACGCCATCAAGTGCCTGGTCGGCTTCCGGCCAATCCGCCATTTCGGCGAAGTTGGCGTGCCGTATGCGCACCCGATCGTCCTTGCCAAACTCCTTCACTGCCTGGGCAATCGCGGTCGGATCACGATCCATCAGCAACAACCGACCCCGCTCATCCAGACGCTTCAACACTTCGCGCGCATGGCCACCGCGGCCAAACGTGCCATCGAGATAGACTCCCTGTGGCTGGATCTGCAGCGCCTCGATCACCTCATCCAGCATGACCGGCGCGTGCGTGAATTCCGCTTGCGCCATGGTTGCTTCCCGACTAGAACTTGAGATCGAGCATGTCCTCCGTGATCTGCTCCTCGCTGATCGTTTCGCGAATCTTGGCCAGGTGGGCCAGCTCGCTCCACAACTCCAGTTTGTTGCCCATACCCAGCAAGACCGCTTTCTTTTCAATACCCGCCGCGCCGCGCTGACTGGCTGGGAGCAGCACACGTCCGTTGCCATCCGGCTCGACATGCGCAGCCGCACCAACCAGCTTCATCTGCAGGTTGCGATGAACGGTCTTGGCCTTGCTCAAGGCATTGACCTCATCGCGCACCTGCTCCCACTCTTTTTCCGGAAACAGCCACAAGCAACCGTGTTCGAATGGGTTGTAGGTGACCACAAGGCGATTGCCGCTGAGCTTGGCCACGGCCTCGCGATGGGTCGCGGGAATGGAAACCCGCCCCTTTTCGTCCAGCGTGACTGCGGCTTCGCCCTGAAACATAACCACTGTCCACCACAAAAACCCACCGAAACCCACCTTATGCTGCCCGTAATAGGCTGTCAAGGATTTCCATGCGGCGTGCGCGCGTAGCCGCGCGTGCCGACGCGAGGGGAGATTTCAGGATTCCGTACTGGCTGTGACGGCTGAGTGACCACCCGCACGAATCCGGCGTGAACGAAAGATCGATTCACGGCCACGAGACGGCCACACTTGTTGACGTGATGCGCCAATCAAGCGTTCAGCGCGCTGGGCGCAGCGCGTTTGAGATCACGCTGGCTGGTACATCCTCGGCGCCGCGACTGCGCGTAAGCACATGCACGCCACCTCGGGCGGTACCACTGGCGCGCTCGAGCAGACTCGAAAATGCGAACGGCACCCCGTCGAGCGTGATCTCGCCACGGGCGAGGAAGTAGCTGCTGGTCACGCCCAGATCCACGCGATCTGTCGGCTTGATATCGACGCCCTGCTGAGCCACTTCGTTCAAGGCCGTCTGCATATCGGGCCAATGCGCCTGGCCTTTCTGGCGAATGCGTTCGGCGAGCACGGCGGTCATGCGCGAATCGAGACTCATCAGGACCGCGACCGAGGCCGTGTTGAGGTTGATCGAGGTACCCGGCGGCAACACGCAAACCTCGGGCGCGAGTCGCGCATAAACCTCACCACTGATTCCGCGCACGAGGCGCAGTTCAGAGACGTGCGCAAACACACGATTGGCCGTCCGATAGGGCACTGGCTGATTCAGATAGGCGCTGTCTTCGGCACCGCCTTCGGGGTCAATGTTGGTGTCGGCGTCGATCCAGTCGACAATGGCGCCACTCAAGCCAGGATCCAGCTCCAGCGCCACAAGCAGGTTGCGCAGCCGGATCCGCCAAACGCTCCGGTGTTCAACGGCAAGATC
>JBDTCQ010000005.1:0-2653 GCA_039923515.1 Dokdonella sp. | reverse complement strand
ACCGATGCCTCGGTTTCGTGGATTTATCGGCCGCACTTCAGCCAGAACTTCATCGTCCGCCTGTCCGGTGCAGCGCTGTTGCCCGGTGGCGGGTTCAAGGATCTGTATGGCGACAAGCAAAGCACCTACTACTCGGTGCTGGGCAACGTCGTGCTGAGTTTCTGAGGGGCATGTGATGAGCAATTCAAGCACGATCAGACGTGTCTATTCAATGTTCCGCAGATCGCCAGCGACTCCGCCAATGGGCTTTGTACACATGATTTTCAGAACATCGACAGGCCTGATTGCGCTGGCTGCCCTGCTCTTCGCCAATCCGCTAGTGGCCAACGAGGAAAAGCCGGTCGAACGCAGCTATACGACCGCGCCGAATGCACCCGCCTTCCAGACCTGGGTGCAGGCGGACGAAAAGTCGAAAGGCTGTGTGTCCTGCCATACCGATTCCGATCGCAAGACCATGCATGCGTCACCCGCGGTCGTGCTCGGCTGCACCGATTGCCATGGCGGCAATGCATTAGTCGAAGCGCCGGCCGGTGTATCCGGCGAGCGCGTTGCAAGCGAAGCCGGCACGCATGGCCACGAAGGCGGATATCACTACGCATCAGGCTATCAGGACGCGATCAACCAGGCTCATGTGCTGCCGCGCTATCCGGACAAGTGGCCATCGAGCGCCAACCCAGAGCGCAGCTATACCTGGATGCTCAAGGAATCGGCCGAATTCGTCCGCTTCATCAATCCCGGCGACTTGCGCATAGCGCGCGAGGCCTGTGGTTCTTGCCATTTGCCGGTGATCCAGGCCAGCGAAAAAAGCCTGATGGCGAACGCGGCGATGTTCTGGGGTGCTGGTTCGTACAACAACGGCATCCTGCCCTACAAGCATTCAATCCTCGGCGAGGCCTACGATCGCGACGGCAACGCAGTCAGCGTGAGCAATGGCATCCCCAATGACGCGAGCATGGATGCCCACGGCATCCTGCCCAAGATCAGTCCGTTGCCGAGCTGGGAAACCACACCGCCGGGCGACATCTTCCGTGTGTTCGAACGCGGTGGCCGCAACATCAGCAACCTGTTTCCCGAAATCGGCCTGCCCAACGAAGCCGGCCAGATCCAGCGCCTTGAAGAACCCGGCCGGCCCGACATCAAGCAATCGAACCGTGGCCCAGGCACCGGCAGTCGCGTCTCGATTCCGGTCCTCAACATCACCAAGACCCGACTCAACGACCCGTTCCTGTGGATGCTCGGCACCAACGACAATCCGGGTGATTTCCGCTCGTCCGGCTGCAGCAGTTGCCATGTGGTCTACGCCAACGATCGTGATCCGCGCCACTCGGCGATCTACGCCAAGTTCGGCAACATGGGTACCAGTCAGCAAGTCGATCCGACTATTCCGAAGGATGTACCCGGACATCCGCTCAAGCACGAGTTCACCCGCCAGATTCCAACCAGTCAATGCATGATCTGTCACATGCATCAGCCGAACATGTTCATCAACACGATGCTCGGCTACACGATGTGGGATTACGAGTCGGATGCCGCCTCCATGTGGCCCGCGAAGCAGCAATATCCCGATGCCGAAAAAATGCGCAAGATCCTCGACCGCAATCCCGAGGAAGCGGCGATCCGCGGCAAGTGGGGCGATCCGGAGTTTTCCAAGGATGTCTCCCTGCTCAATCCGACATTGAAAGATACCCAGTTCGCCGACTACCACGGCCATGGCTGGAATTTCCGTGCGGTCTACAAGCGCGATCGCAAGGGCAACCTGCTCGACAAGGTCGGCACCAAGATCGCCGATGACGATCCGGAGAAGTGGAAGAAAGGCGTGCATCTCTCTTCGATCCACGTCGATGTCGGCATGCAGTGCGTGGATTGCCATTTCGCCCAGGACAACCACGGCAACGGCTACCTCAAGGCCGAGGTCATGGGTGCGGTCGAAATCCAGTGCCAGGATTGCCATGGCACGGCTGACGCCCTGCCGACGCTGAAGACATCCGGCCCCGCCGCCTCGAAATTCGGTAAGGATCTGCTGTTGATCCGCAACCCGGATGGCAAGAAGCGTTTCGAGTGGACCGGCGACAAACTCATCCAGCGCTCGGCGGTCACTCCCGATCTGGAATGGACGATGTCCCTGGTCAAGCAGACGGCCGATCCGCTCTCGGGTGATTACAACGACAAGGCGACCCGCGCGCACACGATGTCGATGGATACCGATCAATTGCGTTGGGGTGCCGACGTGCCGCTCGACCAGCGCGCGCACAGTGAAGACAAGATGCTCTGCTACGCCTGCCACACCTCATGGACGACGAGTTGCGGCGGCTGCCATCTGCCGATCCAGGCCAACTGGAAAACCGAACGCCACAAGTACGAAGGCGGCGCCACGCGCAATTTTGCCACCTACAATCCGCAGGTAGCACGCGACCAGATGTTCTTCCTCGGCAAGCACGGCGACATCAAGGGCGGCAAGATTGCACCGGTACGTTCGTCCTCGGCCCTGGTCCTGTCATCGACCAACATCAATCGCGAAAAGATCTATATCCAGCAGCCGCCGATCTCCGCGGCGGGCTATTCGTCGCAGGCGTTTGCGCCGCACTATCCGCATACCGAACGCCGGACCGAGACCAAGGACTGCGACGACTGCCATCTGTCGAAGGCTAACGAC
>JBDTCQ010000004.1:0-8969 GCA_039923515.1 Dokdonella sp. | reverse complement strand
CCAGCGCAGGCGACGGCATGGATGCCGGAGGTAGAGCAACGCACGAGCAGTTGCCGGATGCGCTGGAGTGGCCTCTCGGCGGCTGTTCCCGATGCCGTTCTACCTCCCCCATCCATGGGGTCGTGCCTCCTGCATCCGTGCAGTCGTCCTGCATTGCAGGCATACATGCCATCCATGGCAATAAGCATCGCGGCTGACGTCGCTCACGCCGGCTGTCAATGCTATTCGCGCTTGCGCCGTTGCGAGAGATCGCTAACCGATCGATCAGCGCGCAAGAAATGCCTTCAGCGCATCAAGTTGCTTTAGCAGGACACGCGGCTGATGTGAGCCAGCCAGGGCGGCCACGCCGCGCCCCTGCGGGTCGACGACGATGACCGAAGTCGTGTGCTCCATGCTGCGCACGCCACTCGGCTCGATATGCTCGGCATAGATGATGCCGAGGGAATTGGCCAGATGCTCAAGCTGGTCCGGGGCGCCGGACAGGCCAATCAGCTGTTTGTCGAAGAAGGCCAGGTAACCGCCGATTCTGTCCGGCGTATCGTTCTTTGGATCGACGCTGATAAAAACCATCTGCGGAATGTCCGCCTCTTGGCCGGCCTCGACCATCAGTTTGCGCAGCTTGCCAAGGGATTGCAGCGTGGTCGGGCAGATATCAGGGCATTGCAGGTAGCCGAAATAGAGCAGACTCCAGCGGCCCTTCAAATTTTCCGTGCCGAATTCCTGGCCGCGCTGGTCGAGCAGGCTGAAGTCGGCGACATTGCGCGCACCGGGCCAGAGGATCGCCTGCACCTCGGGCGATGCCGAAGCGAAATCGGGTGTGGAGGATCGTCTTGCCGCAATCAGGATGGCGATACCTGCCAACAGCACCAGCGATGAAACAAGCATGATCCGGGTAGCGTTTGCTTTCATGGCTATCCAAGGATTTCAATCAGAGGTGTATGTCCGAGACTCTATTCGATGCCACAACCGCGGCGTTTGATCCCGATCACGCTCGGGAAGGATTTGACAACGGTCAAGGTTGCCCGGCACCGTGCGTGCGACCTTAACCTGACCGCACCTGATGATTGCCCCGTGATGGATCTGCCGAACCTGTTGCCCCATGTCAATGCGACGCTCAATGCCACAGCAATGATCCTGCTGCTGTATGCGCGGGTGATGATCGCGCAGAAGCGCATTGAACGGCACAAGCGCGCGATGCTCGCCGCGCTCGTGGTATCCGGTCTGTTCCTGGTCACCTACATTACTTATCACTATGTGGCACCGATCTTCGTGTTTCGTGGCTACGGCTGGATTCGCCCGGTCTATTACTTCCTGCTGATCAGCCACGTCATCCTCGCCGCCTTGGCGATTCCGATGATCCTCATCACGGCCTGGTTGGGTCTGCACCGGCGCGATGACCGTCATCGCGCCATCGCCCGCTGGACCTGGCCGGTATGGATGTACGTTTCGGTAACCGGCGTCGTCGTCTACCTGTTGCTGTATCAGATCTATCGATAGCCGCTCGCAGAATCCCGGGTCGTCGGGCGTGATTGCGGCAATCGATTCGTTGACGATACGTCGCTGACAGCGTTCAGATCCTTTGATGCGTACCGGCGAGTATCCGCTGCCAATTGTTTCGAGTCGGGAACCGACCGGTTTTTCGGACTATTCGCCTGGGTAGAGGCCTTCGACTTCCGAGCGAAGTCGGGCGACCAGTTCCGCGTACTCGCGTTCGGCGAAATATTCCCAGACATCCGCCCATCGGCAAAAGCTCACCTTCTCCGCCGATTCGAAGTCACTCACATCGATCTCTGCAGCCGCCTTTTCCTTTGCTGAGGATCGCAGCTTTCCCGCCCAAGCCATAACGCCGTGCGGTGGCTTGTTGCGCAAGGTCACCGCACGAAAGCTACCGTCCATCATGGCTTCAGGCTCGCGGGCGTGAAGCGTTCCTTTTCTGAGCATCGGTGACCCCTCCGATTGGAGCGCACGTTATAGCGCATTTCCGAGGATTGTCGAGCGCTCGTGGCGGCAGTTTTGTGACGCGCAGCGTGCGTCGGGATAGTGGTTTCCTCCACCCTCAAGCAGGCGCCCTGATCAGGGGTTCATCGTGTTCAGGTCAACGCTGCGCTTTGGGTAATCGGTGGGTAAACTGACCCACACGCAAGCCGCGATCGCGTGGTCGTTGGGGCCAGCGCTTTCGCAGGATCGTGGCGCGATAATGGGGCGCGATTCGCGCGTACTGCGCGACTTGGAAACTGCATTTGACGTTCGCGGGCCAAATCCCTTGATGCTACGGACTCGAATCGAGAAAGTGCAGTGTGGCGCGCTCGAGTTTGCGCGGAAATCGGACGTCGGCAGGCGAAATCGCCTGATGCAGCTCGCCATCTTTCCAGCCGCTGATGACGCGCGGATGGATATAGGAGTTGCGGCAAACGGTCGGCGTATTGCGCAGTGCCTTGGCGACGCTGCCGACTGCTTCGTTGACCAGCATCGCCAGCGTGCGTTCTTCGGGAGGCTCCGGCAAGGGGATTTCCGCAAGCACGGCAATCGCCTGCACGGTGGCACCCCACGTCCGGAAATCCTTGGCCGTAAACTCGCCCGCCATCGCCGAAAAAAGGTAATCGTTGACCATGCCTGAGTCAATCGGCTTGGGCGCACTGTCGTCATCCATATACTGGAAGAGGTGTTGCCCCGGCAGCTGCTGGCATCGTCGCAGCAAGCAAACCAGTCTGGAATTGTCGATGGCCACAGCATGCCGCAGGCCACTCTTGCCACGGTAGCGGACCATTGCACGTCCACGCAGGAACTCGACGTGACGCGCCAACAGTGTGGTCAGGCCATAGGATTTGTTCTCGTCCCGATACTTTGCATTGCCGACGCGCATCAGCGTTTCCGAGAGCAAGCTGACCACGGTGGCGAGAACCTTCTCGCGCGGAAGTCCTGGAAGTTTCAGGTCATGTGTCAGCTGGCGCCGCAAGCGGGGCAGGCGTGAGCCAAAATCGACCACGCGCGTGAATTTGCCGAGATCGCGCACAGCCCTCCATCGAGGGTGGTAACGATACTGCTTGCGACCTCGCGCATCGCGCCCGGTCGCCTGCACGTGACCGCGTGGATTCGGGCATATCCAGACATCGGTATAGGCCGGCGGGATTGCCAATTGGCGGATCCGCTCGATGACCGAACGATCCGCAATCCGGCTGCCGTCAGCATCGAGATAGACGAATCCCTTGCCCGCTCGGCGGCGGCGAATGCCAGCATCGGCGTCATTGACATAGACCAATCCAACGAGTCGCGCATCCTCCGCGTTCTGTGCCGCGACATGCGCTTCATCGCTTGCCCTCGTCATGTTCTGCTCAACCGATCAAATGAGAAAAGCGCGGCACATTCGTGTTCCGCGCCACACAGGCTGTCACGAATGATTTCAGCACCAATCGCGCTGTAGGTGATGCCATTGCCTCCGTAGGCCATCGCGAAATGAATGCGCGGCCCGTATTGCTCATTCGGTCCGAAAAACGGCAATCCGTCGGCGGTCTCGGCAAATGTGCCGGCCCAGGCGAATGCAACGTGCAGGGGAATGTCCGCGAAGCGGCTCGAGAATCGCGCGCAGATCGCATGCGCCCTTTTCGATACGCTGGCATCGCGGCGCAGGGGAATGTCGATTGCATCGTCTTCGCCGCCAATGATCAATCGGTGATCAACGGTGCTGCGCGCATACAGATACGGTCGCGCGGATTCCCAGACCAGGCATCCATCGAGGGGTCCTATTGACTCCGGAATGGGATCGGTGACGAGGGCGTAGCTGCTGCGATTGCGTGCTACGCGCTGATCGAGAAACTGCTGCGACTCGTAGCCTGCGGCAATGACCACATGCTTGCACCGGATCGTTTTGCCGTTTTCCGTTCGCGCAGTTACGCCTCGCGCCGTGGGTGTCAGTTCGGCAACCGTTGTGCGTTCAAAGATTTCCGCGCCCTGGCGTTGCGCACTGTCCAGCAAGCATCGCGCCAGCTGCACCGGATCCACCTCTGCCGCCGTCTCGGAAAGCAGGCCTACTCCGGCGTCAAGACCAAAGCGGGTGAGTAATTCCGCCTGTTCAACGCATTCCAGGTCGAAACCGTGTTCCTGACGCAATGCGCCCTCACGACGCAGGCGACGATCATGGTACCAGTGGCTCGAAAAATACAGGCTCTGCATGGGACGGAAATCGACCTTGCGAAAACTCCGCGCAAGCCGCGTCAAAGCCTTCACTGCCTGTTCGCAACTTCGGTACGCGAGCAAGGCGTCGTCGATGCCGAATTGTTTGGCCAGAGCGTGCAACTCGACGTCGATTTCATACTGCAACAAGGCGGTGCTTGCTGACGTGCTGCCCCAACCCACCTGACGCTTTTCAACCAGACAGACCGTCATTCCGGCCTCGATCAAGCTTCGCGCGATCAGGGCCGCGGTGATTCCGGCACCGACGATCAACACGTCGCAACGATGATTTTTCGCAAGCGGCGCGTGGAACGGCGCCTGCGCATTCTTGAGCATCCAGTAAGGGGAGCCGCTTTTCAAATCCATCGTGGCGACCTCGCGATTAATCGGGGCGATATCCTTGTCGTTCCCCGATGAATGCAGGCGTAAGCGCAGGCTGGGTGATGCGGCGGAGGATTCGCTTCATTCATCCTCGCCGACTGCGCCGGCGAAGGCGCGCATCGAATCCAGTTCGCTCCCACTCGCCGTTGGTTCAGCGACACCGAACTAGGATCCGTATCTCACCCTACGGAATAGCACCATGAATTCGAGCGACCTTCCCATTCTTCCCGAAATGGCCACAGAGATCCCGGGCGCCAGCGCCGCCGCATCACCGGCTGAACTGGGAGATGTCATTGATTCGATCGAAGACGCTGCCGCAACGTTGAGTCGCGTCGTGCGCGGCGAAGCGCAATCCATGGTCGAAGATGTTCGCTCGCTGATCCGGGAACAACCCATTGTCGCTGTCAGCGTGGTGGGTGCCGTTGCCTACCTGTTTGGTCGCTTGATGAGATAGGACCATCGCGATGAAGCGAGCTGCCGCGAACGCGTCGCGATCAGAGGCAATGGAGCAAGGCGAACGTCTGCGCGGATGGCATCGCCTCTGGGCCAGCATTGTTGATTTTGCCGCTAAAGATCCATTGACGCTGGCCGCGTCGACGGCATTCTACGCGGCGCTTTCGTTTGCCCCGATCGTGGTCTTGAGTCTCTGGGCGGCATCGCAGTTGTCCCCCGGCGCGGAAGACAAGTTGATTGATCAACTCGGCATTCTGCTCGGCGGCCAGGTCCGCGAAAGCGCGCTCGGGGTGATGAAGAATGTGGATGGAAGCCCTTTCCAGGCAAGCTTCTCAGGTGCGATCAGCGTAGTGGTGTTGGCAATCTCCGCGTCAACGGCATTTGCCCAGCTGCAAGCCTCGATCAACGCAGTCTGGGGAACCGCTGGAGTCCCCAGCAATGCCATCTGGGCATGGATCAGGCGGCGGATTCTGTCGTTCGGCATGCTCGCTGCGATCGGCTTCCTGCTGATGATCACCCTGGTCGTGAGTAGCGCGGCGGGCTTGGTTTTGAGCCGCCAAAGCGGAGTCTGGCTGGTCATCAACGAGTTGATCACCCTTGGCATATTTGCCATCGGCTTCAGTCTGCTATTCCGCTACGTGCCGGATGCACGGATCGGCTTCCGCTACACCCTGATTGGCGGTCTGTTGACGGCCGTTCTGTTTGAAATCGGCAAATGGGCGCTCGGTGTTTATCTCGCATCGACGACCAGCGCGGATGCCTATGGTGCCGCGAGTTCCCTGATCCTGTTGCTGATCTGGGTCTATTACAGTTCGCTGATCGTGTTGATCGGCGCAGCGCTCACCCACCATCTTGCCGAGCCAGGTAGCGTCCCGACGACAGACCCGCGATCTTGAAAGGCAACCCGTCCCCTGTTTGAAATTCCTCGATCGTGCAAGCGTCAGGCGTACTGAGGGGGGACTGAGGGGGCAGAACTTCGGCGGCGATCGAACAACTTTGCTGGCGGCTTTGACACGATGATTTGATCCTTTGTTGATCCCTTCAAGCCCGTGCTTGACCGGTGTGGCTGCGCGAAATCCGGCTGACGGGATTCCGCTGGGGCGAGCACGGCCAGCGCTGTTCAGATAGTCTGTTCTGACCCACAAGCCATGCGCCCTTGGGGCCGCTGGAGGAAGCTGACCATGTCCACTGCGACTCCGGCAGTGCCGGCCTCGACAGGCGGGAAACTGTTGCGCGTGCTCGGTCTGGCGTTCGGGCTGGCAGTCATGATCGGCACGACGATCGGCATGGGCATCCTGCGCACGCCCGGGGAAGTAGCGGCGCGGGTTCCGTCCGAATTCCTTTTTCTGTTCATTTGGATACTGGGCGCTTGCTATGCCTTGCTCGGTGCGCTGAGCGTGTCGGAGTTGGCGACATTGCGACCACGCTCGGGTGGTTTGTACCCGATGGTGCATGACGCCCTCGGACCGTTCGCCGGATTCGTCTCCGGCTGGACCGACTGGCTTGGCTATGTCGGCACAACCGCTGCGGTCGCGATTGTCATTGGCGAATATGTCGGGCCGTTGTTGCCGGGTTTGCGTAACCATGAAGCGTTGACGGGATCGGGCGTGGTGCTGGTGTTTGCATTGATCCAGTGGCGTGGCATCCGGGTTGGCAACATCGTGCAACTGGTCACCAGCTCGGTAAAAGGGATTGCCCTGGTTGCGCTGGCGATTGCTGCATTTGTCATGACCGTGCCGGATACGCCGTCGATCGCGCCGGCGGCCGTTGCGCTGGAGTCGCCATCGGGGATGCTGCTACTAGCGGCGATTGTGGTCGGGCTGCAATCAGCGATCAACACCTATGACGGCTGGACCGCCCCGGTGTATTTCGGCGAGGAGATCAAAAATCCAAGCCGCCAAATTCCACGCGCTATGATCGGCGGCGTCATCCTTGTGTTGTTGATCTACCTCGCGCTGAATATTGCGTTCCTGCGCGTGGTCGGTATCGAAGCAATGGCCGGTGATCCGTTCGTGGCGGCGACTGCCGCGAGCCGCTTGTTCGGCCCCATGGGCGATACCGTGTTGCGCGTGCTGATGATTGTTTCGCTGCTCGCCTCGGTGAATGCAATGTTGCTCGGTGGTTCACGCATTCCCTACGCGATGAGTCGCGATCGCCTGATGCCAGCGGTCATGGGCAGGGTCAATGCGGGCGGGACACCCGTCCCGGCCCTGATCGTCGAGACGATCGCCTCACTGATCCTGATCGCGACCGGAACCTTCAATGCCCTGATCGCACTGCTGGCGTTCTTCTTCGTGGCCAATTACGTGCTCGTGTTCACATCCCTTTTCGTCCAGCGGCATCGGGCGCCCGATCTTCCCCGACCGTTTCGCGTTCCGCTTTATCCGTTCGTGCCAGGCCTGGCCCTGGCTGGCTCCGTGGCCTTTCTGGTGGCGTCGGTCTGGAGTGATCGTGACAACAGCCTGATCGCGATCGCCCTGCTGCTCGCCGGCTGGCCGGTCTGGCGTGGATTGACCATGGCAATCAACCGCGCCGATTCGCGCTGACCCGCAAATGGCCTCGCGGGACAGGGAAGATTCGCGTGTGTTCGCGAAAGAAAAATTTGCATGTCGACTGTGACGGAATCTGATAGCGTTCAGCGGAGTTGCAAGCCCGGCTTGCAGAGGAATGACGGTGAAAGGACAACGGTTGCTGCTGGTCGAGCGAGCGACGGTGGAAGATCTGGCTGCCGCCATCAGCCGCCTGCGCGAGGAAGGTGCGCGCAGCTTCATGCTGCTCGCCTGCGAGGGCGATGACTGGGATCCGGCGATCCTCTCGGTCTGGCTTAATACGGTCGATGTGCCGGTCTTCGGTGGCATCTTTCCGAGCATCATCCATGGTGCCAAATGCCATCGGCACGGCACCCTGGTCGTCGGCTTTCCGGCTCACGCCGAAGTGGCCGTCGTAAAGCGACTGTCTGATCGTGCCGGAGTGGATCCGCAATTGCTGGCTTCGGCCGCGCAGCTCGAAGGTTCGGAATCGCTGATCGTCCTGTTCGACGGGCTTTGCCCGAATCTCGAGGGTTTTGTCGAGAGTCTTTACGCCATCATTGGCCTGCGTGCCGTGGTCGTGGGTGGCGGAGCGGGCCATCTCGATCTCGTGCAACAGCCCTGCCTGCTGACCAATGCCGGCGTGTTCGAGGATTCGGCTTTGCTGGTGGCCCTGCCGGGTGTCATTGACCGCGGCATGGCACATGGCTGGCAGCTATTGTCCGGCCCATTCCTGGTTACCCGTTCAGAAGGCAATCTTCTCGTGGAGCTCAATTACCAGCCGGCACTTGAGGTCTACCGCACGCAGGTCGAGGCGCATTCCGGCTGGCGCTTCGCGGATACCGATTTCTTTTCCATCTCGAAGACCTTCCCGTTGGGAATCGAGGGGGTCGACGGCGATTTCCTTGTGCGTGATCCGATCAAGCAAGCGGGTGATGCGCTGGTCTGCGTGGGTGAAGTTCCGCAGAACGCCACCGTCTATCTGCTCAAGGGCGAAGCTGGCGCGCTGATCGCCTCGGCGGGCGAAGCCGCACTGGCTGCGTGTGCGCAACGCCGGCGCCGCGGAAACGTAACCGATGCCCCCGACGCGATGGTGTTTGATTGCATCAGCCGGGTACTCTTTCTGGGCGCCGCATTCAATGAGGAGCTCGCCGCCATCGAAGCCGCATTGATTGATTGTGGCGAGGTCTTCGGTGCCTTGACCATTGGCGAGATCACCAGCTCCAGGGCGGGTGTGATCGAGCTGATGAACAAGTCAACCGTGGTTGCGTTGATCGAGATGACGCCGCAGCCATGAACAGCACGCTCAAGTATCTTTCCATCCAGCACGAGTTGGGCATGGCAATCGGTACGACCCTGCGTCTGCAGCCGATGCTGGCGGCGTTTTCGCGGGTGGTATTGCGCCGACTCGGCTTGTCGTCTGTCCATTTCCATTTT
>JBDTCQ010000003.1:0-6452 GCA_039923515.1 Dokdonella sp. | reverse complement strand
ATCGGGAATCGCCTCACGACGCGAGTTGTCATAGGCATAGACCGCGCACTCGGCCGGATCGACGCTCAGTGCATCGGGGGCGAAGATCGCCTGCAAGGAATCGAGCAGGGGAGGCGCAAGGCTCATGATTCTACTTTGACAGTGATCAGCACCATGCGTCGCGATGTCAGTCGCGACCGAGTTCCGCGATGCGAGGCCTTCATGCAGGGCACCTCGCAAGCCTGGAGTTGGCATGCAACCCGGTCTCGGCACCCACGATTCGGTCGGACTGGATGCCGTTCACTTGCCACGATATTCAAATACCTTGACCACGCGTTCGACGCCGGGCACGTTGCGCGCGATTTCGGTGACCATTTCGCCTTCGTCGTGATTGATGATGCCCATCAGATAAACCACGCGATGCGCCGTACTGACCTTGACCCGGGTGACGTCGAAGCCGGGCACGCTGGTTGCGTCGGCCAGGGCCAGTTTGACTCTGGCGGTGATCTTGTTGTCGCCTCTGCGCGTCCAGAAACCTTCGGGTTCCATGACCTCGATTTCGTTGACGATGCGCTGGACCCCCTCGAATCCGGTGACGGCGGTTTCCGCGCGTTGCTTGAGTTCGGGCGTGCGCACTTCACCCATCAGCAGCATGTCGCCGTTGTAGACCGCGATCATGACGCGGTTCCGGAGCACGAGTTCCTTGTCCTTGTTGATGGTGTCGTAGGCACCCATCTGGATGCGCTTGTCATCGACCACGGTGCCGAATCCGCGTCGGTCGTGCACGGATGATCCGGTTGCTACGGCACCGGTGGCGATGACTGCAACGCAGCCGCTCAGCAAGGGCGACAGCAGAAGGGCGATCAGAAAAATGTGTACAACATGTCGCATCGGGAATCCTCAGGCGGTTTCGAAGGCATTGCGTTGCCAGTTGATGATCGGTGTTTCAGCGCTGCCGCTGATCGCGACGACATCGAAACGGCAGGGCTGGTGTGACAGGTTCGGATTGGCTTGCAGGAACAGGCTGGCAGCCTTGCCGAGGCGATCGCGCTTGGTCGTTCCGACCGATTCGAGGGCGCCGCCGAAGGCCTGCGAGCGGCGATAGCGCACCTCGAGGAATACGACGGTTTCGCGATCGCGCATGACCAGGTCGAGCTCGCCAAAGCGGCTGGTGAAGTTGCGCGTGATCAGGACCAGTCCCTCGCGCTGGACGTGGGCCAGAGCGAGATTTTCAAAGATCAGGCCGGTGCTACGCATCAGCGGCTGCCTTACTCGATCGGGAGTTGATCGAGCGCGCCCTGGACAGGCTGGGCGACGCCTTCGACAAAGCGGGCCCAAGTCAGCACACGATGGATACGCCCGAAGCTGTCTGCGGCGAGTTGACCGCTGGCACCATCAAGGTAGGTTTCCGGATGCGCGAGCAGCCAATCCATATAAGGAAGCAGGGCGTATGCATCCATACCGAATGCGAACAGGCGACCACCCACTCCGTTGGCGCTGCCCAGCTCGCGGACGATGGCGTTGTGGTCTGGTCGTCCCGGCACCGGCGAAAACAACCAGGTGGCATCGCAGAACTCGACGCCGTTGAGGTCGCGATCCAGCGCCGCATTGATTTCGCTGGCGTTGACGTGCGACGTTGCAAACACCGGTGCGTTGATACCGGCGAGTTTCAGTTGCGGCACGAGCAGACGAGCCTGTTGTGGGCGCATGCTGATGAACAAACCGGCATCGTTGGGGGCGACCCGGCCGGTTCCGGCGCTGGCACTGGTATCCGTGATCGCGGCAGCCGCCTGCAGAATTTGCGATTTGTAATTAAAGGCGCTTTCAGGCAATTGCGACTCGCCGATGACCACTCCGCCGCGTGATTCAAACTGTGCCCGGAAAGCCCGGCCGGCACGTTCCGCCCAGTCGGTCTTTGCCGCGATCACCGCCGCCCGCTTGATGCCCAGACTGATCATGCGTTCGGCTGCCTGTGCACCTTCGGCATCCGGCAACAATCCGAATTCGGCACTGCCATGCGGTGGCACTTCACCGGTATCCGGATGGTTGAGGGCGAGCACGCGTACGGGCAAAGGCTGATGGAACAACAGGCCGACTGCTTCGCGAAGCAACGGCCCCACGACGAAATCGGCTCCATCCGCAACGGCCTGCTGATAGGCGTTCAGGGCATCCTCGGGCGATTTGCCCGCGTCATAGGTGCGCAGTTGCGGGCGCTCGCTGCTGTCGTCGGAAAAATACGCGGCGAAAAATCCATCAAGAATCGATTGGGAAACGCCGGCGACCGGCCCACTCAGCGGCAGGATCAGCGCAACCTGGCGCGTCGCGTGGTAGCCCTCGCGGTGCAGGTCGTTGTCGGCATTTGGGATCAGCGTGCCAACCGGGCGCTCGGGTCGAGGCACGTCGCGAGGCAAGGTCTGACCACGCAGCTTCAGGGACTGTTCGATCCAGGGCAGCAAGGCATCATCGGGGCGCAATGATCCGGCGCGGCCTTTCAGCGTTGCATCGTCGAGTGCCGCAAGGGTTTCAATGATTTGCTCGCGGTTGACGTCTCGGTCGTGACCGCTCAATTCGCTGTCGAGCGTTGCGCGTATGCGTGCGGCGGCAAAGCGATCACCACGGGCACTGGCGGCGCGTGCACGCAGCTCGCTGTAGCGCAATCGCAGCGGGCCGGGTATCGACTCCTCGGGCGTGGCGAGCAGATCCGATGCACGCTCGGCATCACCGTGTTGCAGCGAAATCTCGGCATCGATCAAATCGAGACGCAACGGTTCATCGCCGCTCAGGCGATTGCGGCGAACGTCCTTGATCGCACGCGCGGCACCTTCGAGATCGCCGCTCTCGCGCAAAACCTCAGCGGCACGCAAGCGATAGTGCGCGCTGCTGCTGCCACTGGTCGCGTCGGCAAGCGCCAGAAACTCTACTGCAGCTGCCTCGAGGTCGCCATCGCGCACCAGCTGCTCAGCTTGCTGGGCCTGCGGCGTATCGGAGCGGACTGTCGATTCAGTGACCACGCACGCGCCAAGCGACAGGGTGATCAGCAGGATCAGGATCTTCGGGATGTTGAGCAGGCGGGCAGAGACGGGCATGGGCGGATCATTCGGTGGCGACCTCGTGATGATAGCCCGGATGCCGCTGTGGGCCGAGTCGCGATTGATGCTTCGCACGGGATCCGACGTGCTCGGCTATTCTCGACCCTCTCATCCGTGCGGAAACCATCATGAACGAGCAGCCGGGACGCCTCTGGGTGGTCGCCACGCCGATCGGCAACCTCGACGATCTGTCAAAACGGGCCGAAGAGATCCTGTGCAAGGTTGGTCTGATTGCGGCCGAGGATACCCGTCACAGCGGAGCGCTGCTGGCCCGGATCGGTAGCCGTGCGCCAACGGTCGCCTTGCACGAACACAACGAGCGCGAACAGGTTGCGCGCTTGCTCGAGGGTTTGCAGCAGGGTGGCGACATCGCCCTGATTTCGGATGCCGGGACGCCGCTGATCAGCGATCCCGGATTTCGTCTCGTGCGAGCCGCGCGTGAAGCCGGAATCACGGTTTCGCCGGTGCCGGGTCCCTGCGCAGCTATTGCCGCCTTGTCGGTGGCCGGTTTGCCCAGCGATCGCTTCGTCTTCGAGGGATTTCTCGCCGCCAAGGCTTCGGCACGCCGCGAGCGTCTGCAGCAACTGGTGGCCGAATCGCGCACCCTGATCTTCTACGAATCGAGTCATCGGATTCTCGACGCGCTGCGTGACATGGCTGCGGTCTTCGGCGGTCAGCGTCATGCGGTGGTTGCGCGCGAGTTGACCAAGCTGTTCGAGACTGTCCTGTCGGGCCCACTGACTGAATTGATCGAGCGCGTCGCCGCCGATCCGAACCAGCAACGCGGGGAATTTGTCGTGTTGATCGCTGGTGCCAGTGGCGAAGCGGCTGACGCAACCCTGGCCGAGGGCCGTCGCGTGTTCGGCTTGCTGTGTGAAGAAATGGCCCCCGCCCGCGCTGCACGAATGGCTGCCGCGATCACCGGCGCGCCGCGCAAGCGGCTTTACGAAACCTCCAGCGACTGATTAAGAAATTAGCCGCGCAATCGCGCGGCTATTTCGAAGCGGGATTCATTGCCTCCCCTGCGAAACGTGCAGGGAAGGCACGCGACTTTACTGATCGCCGCCGAAGCTGTCGGCGAAGATGCGATCGGTGGCGAGGCGCACCACCAGGCCGTCGTGGTCGGATACGCCAACCGCCGTGGTGCTCGCATTCTCATCGGCATCGGCAGCATCCAGATCGGCGCGACCGTATTCAAAATCGATGAACCACGTGCGCGCGGCATCGTTGAGCAGGGCGTGATCGAGCACCTGCATGATCGGCACATCGCGGCCCTTGTCGAACGTTCCCGATGGCGTGTAGCCGAGAATCGCGCCGAACTGCTCGGTAAACAGGAATGAATACTGTTCATTGGCCGGCAGCGAGTTCACCGCATCCCACAGCGGTGGATTGACGATGTTCGGACCGGCCAGGTGAAGGACATTCATCGCATCGACGTAGCGGCCCTCGATCAAGCCGGTGATGTGCACGAAACCGTCGCTGAACTGATAGTCATTGAAGTCGCCGATAACGAGCAGCGGACGATTCGGTTGGGCAGCCTGTTCTTGCTGCACACGCGTCGCAATCGATTTGCCCTGGGTGAAGCGCTTCAGGCGATTGCGGTCGACATCGGCCTGGGTGCAGGTCGATCCTGTCGGGGCATCGACACAACTGCGAGATTTCGGATGCACCACGATCGTCGCGAAGGCCTGGCCGTCAAAGGTCGCCTCGAGTTTGAGCGAAGGACGATCGTGCAGATTGGCTGGCTGACCGTCGCGTGGATCGACCCACATTTCATTCTTGTCGAGTTGGGTGATGACGACGTTGCTGATGCGGTCACTGCGGACCAGATAGCCGACATCGATGCCGCCGCCATCATTGCCTTCTTCAAGGTAGGGCGTATAGCTGACACCGAAATCGGTCCCGATCTTGGTGGCCAGAATCTGCAGAACGGCCAGGTTCTCGACCTCGATCACGCCAAGCACATCGGGAAGCCTGAGCACGTTGCCGACATAGTCCGAAAGCCGTGCAACCTTGAGATCAAACGCCGCTTGGTTGGGTTCGCCGCCGTTGCCGCAGGTAAACGTGGTGTTGGCCACCGTGTCGCAGAAGCGCAGCATGTTGAAGCTGCCAATGCGCAGCTCGGCGCCGAGTTGTCCGGCTTTGACCGGGCGCGGGATCGGATTGGCTCTGGTCACCGAGAAAGCAGTCGCCCAGACTTCGTAGTCGCCGAAGTTGTAGGCGACAACACCGGTCGCGTTGAAGTTGCTGCCTCCGGTGATTGCCGTGTTGACCGGCAGCGCGCCGAGCACATCGGTATCGATCTCGAAGATATGCGGGTTGCCGTTGAACTGCCCGGCGTCCGGATTGTCGATGCCTGGAACCAGCGGATAGAGCAGACCTGGCGAGCGCAGCGAGCGCGTACCCGATGCCGAAGCAAAGATCTGTGCATAAGGGTCAGTGCTGAAATACGGATTGGCGCGGGCCACGATGCCGTTGTCGATCTGCACGAGCATGCCCTCGAAACACTCGAAATTGGTCGTGCCGCAGCTGAGGTTTAAAAGATCCTGCGAGGGTGTGCCGGCATTGAAGCTGATCGGGTCTGGCAACGGATTGCCGGCGCTGGTGGATACCAGATTGCTGACACCGGTAAGTTCAGTCATGCCGAAGTACTCAACGACATTGGCCGTCAGGTTGACCTTGTCACCAATGACCACGCTGGGTGCCGTTGACGTGAAGACATAGATACCTTCGGATGTCATCGCCGAAGCATCGACATCAGCATCCGGTGTCTGCATGAAGAAGCCGGCAGGGCCGATCGCGGTGACGATGTTGCCGACCGTATTGATGCGTTGACCTGCAATCGGTGAGCTGTCGCCGCCCCCCTGGATTTCGTGGATGGCATAGGTGCCGATATCGTCATCCTTGATCGTCGCGGTTGCGCCCAGCGTGGATGGCGTGGCGCCCGTGATGCCGGTCAAGGTCAGGGTGAAAGTGCGATCGGATTGCGGCGTCGTGTTGCCGATGACGTTGATCGTGATCGCGGTCGAGGTTCCGGCTTCCGCGATCGAGCCCGTGCCGCTGGCGGCGGTGTAGTCGGTGCCGGCGATTGCTGTTCCATCGGCCGTTGCATAATTGAACGTGATACCGCCGGCGGGCGCGGCTTCACTCAATTGCACGGTAAATACAAATGGCGTAGTTGCGGTGTCACCTTCTGCCAGCGAAATGTTGGCGACACTGATCGCAGGAATGCCGCTGCTGGGGCATTGAGCGGTGGGTGTCGCGGTATTGCGGGGTGCAGCTGCAGCGATCACGAAGTCAGCGGAGTTGACGCCGGTGTTTGTACAGCCGCCCATCTTGCGAATCGCAGCGGCGGTATTCGTCATGGCGCCTGCCGGGCTCGGG
>JBDTCQ010000002.1:0-12378 GCA_039923515.1 Dokdonella sp. | reverse complement strand
GGCACCATCCGCGCGCTGCGCCTTGAGGTTCAGTTTCTGCGGTGGGCGCTCGCCCTTGGACAGACGCTTGAGCAGTGATTTGAAATCGTCGGCATCGGCGGAGGCAACCATGTCGAGTATCGACATGCTCTCGATATCCTCGAAATCCTCGTAGCCAAAGGTCTCCAGATACGCTCGATTGGCACGCACATGCATGCCTTCGTGGACATAGGCGATTGGATCGCGCGAGGAGTCAAGCAGGTCGCTGCAGCGGCGTTCGGATTCACGCAAGGCGTTTTCCAGCCGACGCACGCTGCGGCGCATCATCAGTCCTTCGAACTCGCGACGCACGATCATCTGCAGATGGTCGGGCCGGCTCTGCAGGGCGAGCGCGCGGGCGCCATCGCGAAAAGCCTCGGCGACCCCGTTGTCGCTGACATTGCTGCCATAGACGACCAGGGCGATATCCTTCCCGGTGCGATTGACCGCTTCTGCGATCTGCCGCAATGGCAGGTCGCGACACGTGAGGTTGGCCAGGATCAGATCCGGCGTCTGGCGTTCCAGCAGGTCTTCGAGTTCGGCCTCATTGCCCGCACGCGATGGGCGGACGGCAATGCCGCCATTGCGCAACATGCTGATGATCTGTTCGGCCTCATCGGCCGAATCCTCGATCAGCAGCAGCTTGATCACGTTGTCTGGCTTGGTCATGGATGTCGCGCTGTCAGGGGAGTGCGCCGTGCGCCGATGGCCGCTTTGCGAGAAACGGTCAAGACTCAAACTTGTACCGGATTCATCCGCTTATTTCCATACTCGGTTTGATTTTAAGGGAAGTTCACGATTCAAACCGGCCGCTTGCTGGCGGCACCAGCCGTCTCGCGCACCAGACGGGGCACCAGATAGCCTGGCAAACGGTCGCGCATGCCCTCGACCAAGGCAATGGCGGTTTGGTCATCGACTTCGAAGTGGGCGGCGCCCTGAACACGATCAAGCTGATGCAGGTAGTAGGGCAGGATCGAGCAGGCAAACAGACGTTCGGACAGCTCGACGAGGGCATTCACAGAATCATTGATGTGCCGAAGCAGAACGGATTGATTGAGGAGGGTGACGCCAGCCCTGGCGAGATCCGCGCAGGCGCAGGCTACGCTTCCATCGATCTCGTTGGCGTGATTGGCATGCACGACGATGATTTTCTGCATCGGCAGGCGTTCAAGCCAGGCCAACAAGTCATGGTCGACACGTTCCGGCAGCACGATGGGCAGGCGGCTGTGGATGCGCAAACGACGCACATGGGCGATGCCGGCCAGCGCCTCCGTCAATTCCGCCAGCTTCGGGGTCGATAGGGATAGCGGATCGCCACCGGAGAGGATGACCTCGCTGATCGACGAATCCGCGGCCAGATGGTCGATGGCCGCCCGCCAATGGCTGGCCGCCGCCGTTTCCTCGGCGTAAGGGAAATGTCGGCGGAAACAGTAGCGGCAGTTGATCGCGCAAGAGCCGGTCGCGATGAGCAGGGCGCGGCCGGCATACTTGTGCAATACGCCTGGCGCGGTGCGCGCATCAAGGTCACCGACTGCATCGGTCGAGAAGCCGGGCGCATCAAGAAGTTCGTTGGTGCCAGGCATGACTTGCAACAGCAGCGGGTCGGTCGCGTCGCCATGGCGCATACGGGCGACGAATCCGCGCGGCACACGAACGGCAAATCCAGTGTCGGCCGCAGCGAGCAGGGATGGCGCGTGTGCCTCAAGTCCGAGCAGGCGCAGCAACTCGACCGGATCGGTGATCGACTCGCGCCAAAGCTGCTGCCAGCGTGGTACTTGATCCACGGAGCGGGTCGGGAAAATCTGTGAGAAAAGCGGGCTAGCAGGTATCATTGTCAATCGGTTCCGGGTAGCCCGGCCAACGAATTCCCCATTCTAGCTGCTTTGTATGGGCAGCTTGTCCTCACGCAACAGGAGCTCTCCATGGCCTCGCATGGACTGAACGACGTCAAGAACGGCCTCAAGATCATTGTTGACGGTTACCCGTGCACCATCATCGACACCGATTTCATCAAGCCCGGCAAGGGCCAGGCGTTCACCCGGGTCAAGTATCGCAACCTCAAGACCGGTCGCACGGTCGAGATGACGATGAAGTCGACCGACAATGTCGAGGGTGCCGATGTAGTCGATACCGACATGGAATTCCTTTATTCGGACGGTGAATACTGGCATTTCATGCATCCGACCAATCACGAGCAGATTGCGGCTGACGAGAATTCCATGGCCGATGCCGCGAAGTGGCTGAAAGGCAATGAAATGGTCATTGTGACCCTGTGGAATGGCGCGGTGCTCAATGTGACCCCACCGAACTTCGTTGAACTGCAGATCGTCGAAACCGATCCTGGCGTGCGCGGCGATACCTCGGGTGGCGGTGGCAAGCCGGCCAAGCTGGAAACCGGCGCGGTCGTGCGCGTGCCGCTGTTCGTCAACCAGAACGAACTAATCAAGGTCGATACACGCACCGGCGAGTATGTCGGTCGGGTCAAGTGATCGGAACCGCATGAGTTCGCCAACCGCGGTAGACCTGCAGATCGAGGCGCGCTGGGTCATCCCGGTCGAGCCGCAAGGCCTGGTGCTTGAATCGCATGCGGTCGTCGTCGATGCCCATCGCATCGTCGCGATCCTGCCCATCGCCGAGGCGCGCGTGCGCTTCGCGCCGCGCGAGCGGGCCGAGCTTGGAGATCACGCGCTGATTCCGGGCCTGATCAACGCGCATACGCACAACCCGATGACCCTGATGCGCGGGCTTGCCGACGACTTGCCGTTGATGGTCTGGCTGAAGGAACACGTCTGGCCAGCCGAGGCCAAGGTGATGGGCCCCGAGTTCGTCCGCGACGGCGTGGAGCTGGCGATTGCCGAGATGATCCGGGGCGGCACCACTTGCTGCAACGAAAACTATTTTTTCCCCGATGTGCAGGCGGCGACTTACATCAAGCACGGTTTCCGCAGCCGGATCGGCCTACCGGTGATCGAGTTTCCGACGCCGTGGGCGCAGAGTCGCGACGAGTATTTCGACAAGGCGCTGGCCGTGCATGATGATTTGCGCGGCCAGGCCCTGATCGGCGCGGCGTTCGCGCCACACGCGCCGTACACCGTCTCCGACGAGAGCTTCGAGCGCATTCATCTGCTCTCCGACCAACTCGATCTGCCCGTGCATCTGCATCTGCACGAGACCGCTGACGAGATCAACGACAGTTTGCGTGATTTCGGCATGCGTCCGTTTGCGCGGATCAAGCAGTTGGGTCTGGTTAACGAGCGCCTGATTGCCGTGCACATGACCCAGCTCACCGAGGCCGAGATCCATGACTGTGCGGCGCAGGGCGTTTCAATCGTGCACAACGTCGAATCGAACATGAAGCTGAACAGTGGATTCTGCCCGGCCGAGGCGATCCGGCGTGCCGGAGTCAATCTCGCCATCGGCACGGATGGTTGTGCCTCGAACAATGATCTGGATCTTTTTGGCGAGATGCGTTCGGCGGCCATGGTCGGCAAGCTGGTCGCCAATGACGCCTCCGCCATGGGCGCGGCAAGCGTGCTGCACGCAGCGACGATGGGTTCCGCGCGTGCGCTGGGCTGGCACGATCGCATTGGTTCGATCGAGGTCGGCAAGCAGGCTGATTTGACTGCAGTAAATCTCGCCACGATCGAGAGTCAGCCGATCTACAACGTTGTCTCACAACTGATCTACGCAGCCGGTCGACACCAGGTCAGTGATGTCTGGATTGCGGGCGCGCGCAAGCTGCGCAATCGCGAGCTGACCGGCATGGACACCGGCGAGATCCTGATCAAGGCGCGGCGCTGGCGCGAGCGTATTGCCACGGCATGAATCGATGAGCACGATCAACGTCAATCCGGCCGAAGTGGCCAAGTTCGACCGCCTGGCCAGCCGCTGGTGGGATGCCAATGGCGAGTCGCGGCCCCTGCACGACCTCAACCCCGTTCGCTTTGCCTATATCGCCGAACGCGTCGCCTTGAAGGGTGCGCATGCGCTTGATGTCGGTTGCGGCGGCGGTATCTTGAGCGAAGCGCTGGCGCGTGCCGGTGCCGAGGTGACCGGCATTGATCTGGCTCCGGCCGTACTCGATGTGGCCCGCTTGCACCTGCTCGAAAGTGGACTTCAAGTCGACTATCGGGAGGTCAGCGTCGAATCTCTGGTCGACCAGATGGCCGGACAATTTGATGTCGTCACGTGTCTTGAAATGCTCGAGCACGTTCCCGATCCGGCCAGCGTGATCCGCGCCTGTGCCGAACTGCTCAAGCCCGGAGGGCGCTTGTTCGTGTCCACGCTCAATCGCACGCCGCAAGCGTTTGCGGCGGCGATCATCGGTGCCGAACATCTGCTGCGCTTGTTGCCCCGCGGCACGCATCACTACGCGCAATTCATCAAGCCATCCGAACTGGGCGCCGATCTGCGCAAGGCTGGACTGGTCCTCGAAGACTTGCGCGGAATCGCTTACAACCCGCTGACGCGCAAGGCGTGGCTCAGCGATTCGGTCGCGGTCAATTATCTTTCCAGCGCGATCAAGCCGGCATGAGCGACTCGCGATTGCCGCAAGCCGTTCTTTTCGATCTCGATGGAACCCTCGCCGATTCGGCGCCCGATCTGGTCGCCGCATTGGCGACACTCTGCATCGAGATTGACCATGCTGGACCAGATCCAGTGGCGGTCAGTCGGGTCGTCTCGGCCGGTGGTCGCGCGATCCTGCGCTGTGGATTGCCGGGATTCGATGAAGCCCGCATTGAGGCGTTGCTGCCACGCTATCTGGATTTGTATGCCGAGCGTGGCAATACGTCGACTGAGTTGTATGCCGGGATCGAGCCGATTCTTGAGGATCTCGAAGCGCGCGGCATACTCTGGGGCGTAGTCACCAACAAAGTCGGCTGGCTTGCCGCACCGATGATGGAACACCTCGGTCTCAGCACACGTTGTGCGGCCCTTGTTGCCGGCGATACCCTGCCCAAACGCAAGCCCGATCCCGATCCGGTGTTGCATGCCTGTGCGCTGCTCGATGTGGAGCCGGCGCGAACCCTGTTTGTTGGCGACGACTTGCGTGACATCGAAGCCGGCCGCGCCGCCGGCACCGGCACGGTCGCTGCAGCTTGGGGCTATCTCAATGGTGGTGATCCGCATGCCTGGGGTGCCGATCGGGTTGCCACAAGCGTTGCCGCGCTGCGCGCCTGCCTGATTCCGGATTGAGCGTGTTGGCTGACGTCGTGTCCAGTTTCGAGACGAAGTGGGCGCTCGCCCATCCCGAGCTTCCCCTCGCGCTGCGCTTTGCATCCGCGCCAATGCGTCCCTTTGTCTCCGCCCTTGCGTGCCTGAGTTATGAAATGGGTCACGCGGCATTCCATATCGTTGAGCCCGAGGTGGCCAGAACCAAACTGCAATGGTGGGCGGAGGAGTTTTCTGCGTTGTCCGTAGGCAAGCCTCGGCATCCGTTGACCGAGATCCTGTCAACCTGGGCACCGGTGGCGGCCCTTCCGGCCGCGGCTTGGTCGGCCGTCATCGTCGGTGCGTTCGCCCAGCGCGATTCGGCTCCGGCCTCGAATCTGGCGGACTTGCTGGCTGGCTACCGGCTGATGCATGAACCGCTTGCTGCCATCGAAGCCATGCTTTATCCAGCGCTTGATGTTGGGGCGACAACCCACGCGGCGACCTTGTTGCGCGCGCTGCACGAAGCAACCTGGATCGCGGAAGCGCTGGCGCGTGATCGCCTGCCATTGCCGCTCGACCTGCTCGCCCGACATCAGCTTTCGCGTGCCGATCTCGGCCAGCCCGGCGAGCGGCGTGATTTGGCCATGCGTGAACACTTGGCGGAACTGGCCACGAGCATGCGATCAATTGATCGACGCGGCCTTTCAGCGCTGACCGTCGCCGCTTTGCAGGCGGCTCAAATACGCAGCCGGCGCGCTTCGCGGGCCGCGGATCCGCTGGTCGAGTGTGCGGGCAAGCTCGATCGTTTGCCGCTTTCGAGTGTCTGGGCAAGCTGGCGGGCCGCCCGCCGAATGCAGGCAAGTGCCTGATTTTGTAAGCTGGGCGTCAGGGGTCACCCTTGATCGTGATGGCAAGCCGCCCCACATTCTTGAATCGGCATGCGTGTGCGCCGACGTGAGTCCTGACTTCCAGCGGAAATTCTTGATGACTACCAGTCCGACCAGCATGCGCTTGATGCCCGATATTGCCGTTGAGGCCGAGGTTGGCGCGGCCGGCCACCTCGATTGGGTCGGCATGGATGAGATCGCGGTACCGGTGCGGGTAGCAAATCAGACTGGCTATATCGTGCAATCGCCGGCGCGCGTTTCCGCATTCGTCAATCTCAAGCGTGCCGATGCGCGTGGCATCCACATGTCGCGCTTGTACCTGCATGTCGACAAGCATCTGTCGAATGAGCCGCTGACGCCATGTTCGCTGCGTCGCCTGCTGCGTGATTTTCTCGATTCGCACGCCGATCTGTCTGATCGTGCGCGTATCGGCATCCGTTTCGACCACATGATCCGGCGTCCGGCCCTGGCCAGCGACAACAGCGGCTGGAAAACCTATCCGGTGGTCATCAACGCGACCATGGAAGACGGTGTGTTTGCACTCGACCTTGAAACCGAGGTGCTTTACTCAAGTACGTGTCCGTGCTCGGCCGCCCTCGCGCGTCAGTTGATCCAGGAGCAGTTCACCGTCGACTTCCCTGCCGGGCAGGCACTGGATCGCCAGCAGATTATCGAATGGCTCGGCAGCGAATCGGGTATCCGTGCCACACCGCACAGCCAGCGCAGCAGCGCACGTGTGCGTGTTCGCCTAGCCAGTGGCTTCGACTTGCCGATCGTCGAGTTGATCGATTTGATCGAAAGCGCATTGCAGACGCCGGTACAGACGGCCGTGAAGCGTGAGGACGAGCAGGCTTTCGCCCTGCTCAACGGCCAAAACCTGATGTTCTGCGAAGATGCCGCCCGACGCATGCAAAAAGCGCTCGATGTCGACGAGCGCATCGTCGATTTCTGGCTGCGCGCTGCCCATCTCGAAAGCCTGCATCCGCACGATGCAGTCGCCTATGCGATCAAGGGTGTCGAGGGTGGATATTCGGCGGACGGCCAGCAGTAATCGTTTTCAACCCGGGCTATTGATGAGTAGCCCGGGCTAACCTTCCGCTTGCGCGGCTCAGTATTTCTTGCCCGGCTTCTTGCCCTTGTTCGGGCCGCTCGACGGATATTGTGCCGTGGGCTTGCTGGGACGCGGTGGCCGTGGGCCGCGCTCGCCGGCATCGTCATTGCCCGAGTGTGGTTCGCCAGCGGTGCCGCGCGAGATACGCAGGCGTTGACCGGCAACCCAGGATTTCTTCAGCACTTGCAGGATCTCGGACGGCATGCCCTCGGGCAGATCGATCAGGCTGTGATCCTCGCGAATCGTGATCCGCCCGATGTGCTTGCTGTCGAGTTCGGCTTCGTTGGCGATTGCGCCGACGATGTTGCCCGGCTTGACCCCGTGCATGTGGCCGACTTCGACGCGGAAGGTTTCCATGCCTGCTTCCGGTGGACGGTGGTCGGACGTGGCATGAGCACGCGGCTCGCGAGTCTCCGGCACGCGCTTGCGTCCATCCTCGGCTGGATTGCTGAAGGCTTCGGTGCGCGCGGCGCGCGGGTGCGGTGGACGATCGGCCCGCGGACGCTCGCTGCGTTCCGCGCGTTCGGGGCGTGCCGAACGTTCGGTACGCTGCGGGCGGTCGCCACGCGACGGGCGCTCGTCGCGGCCGCTTTCACCGCGATTGGCAAATTCCTTGCGCTCGCGGGTCGCGGTTGGATCGAATTCGCGCCGTTCCGGCTTGGCCTTGGCATCGAGCAGCAGCGGTTTGTCGCCCTGGGCCAGGCGCGCAAGCGCGGCAGCAATCTCAATTGCCGGCACATCATGTTCGGTTTCGTATTGTTCGATCACGCTGCGGAACATGGCGAGATCGCTCGCCGCCAGCGCGGTGGTGATGCGGTCCTTGAAGCGCGTGATGCGACGATCGTTGACGATCTCGACCGAAGGCAGATCCATCATCTCGATCGGCTGCCGCGTCGCCCGCTCGATCTGGCGCAACATGTTGCGCTCGCGTGGGGTGACGAACAGGATCGCGTCGCCCTCGCGACCGGCACGACCGGTGCGCCCGATCCGGTGCACGTAGGATTCGGTGTCGTAGGGAATGTCGTAATTGAGCACATGGCTGATGCGATCGACATCAAGGCCGCGCGCGGCCACGTCGGTCGCAACGAGGATATCGAGCTTGCCATCCTTCAGTTGCTGGATCGCACGCTCGCGCTGGGCCTGGGCCAGATCGCCATTGATCGCCGCCGCAGCGAGGCCGCGAGCTTGCAGGCGCTCGGCAAGTTCGTCGGTGGCAACCTTGGTCCGCGCGAAGATGATCATTGCGTCAAACGGTTCGGCTTCGAGGATGCGGGTCAGCGCATCGAGTTTGTGCATGCCACTGACCAGCCAGTAGCGCTGGCGCGTTTTGGCTGCGGTGGTCGTCTTCGACTTGATCGTGATCTCGACCGGCTCACGCAGATGGTTTTGTGCAATACGCCGGATCTGAGTCGGCATGGTCGCCGAGAACAAGGCGACCTGGCGCGTTGGCGGGGTCTTCTTGAGCACGGTTTCGACGTCATCGATGAAACCCATGCGCAGCATCTCGTCGGCCTCATCGAGGACCAGGCAGGTCAGCTCGGACAGATCCAGCGATCCGCGTTCGAGGTGATCGATGACCCGGCCGGGCGTGCCGACAACGACATGTACGCCGCGGCGCAAGCCGCTGAGCTGCGGGCCATAGGGCTGGCCGCCATAGATTGGCAAAACGCGAAAACCCGGAATATGCGTGGCGTAGCGCTGGAATGCTTCGGCAACCTGGATCGCCAGTTCGCGCGTTGGCGCGAGTACGAGCGCTTGCGGCTTGGTCTTGTGCAGGTCGAGCTTGTTCAGGATCGGCAGGGCAAACGCGGCGGTCTTGCCGGTGCCGGTTTGCGCCTGGCCGAGGACGTCCTTGCCGGCCAGCAGGTGCGGAATCGTCTCCGCCTGGATTGGTGATGGCAACTCATAGCCGACATCGGCGAGGATGCGTTGCAGGGGCTCGCTGAGGGCAAGATCCTTGAAGCTGGAAACGGCAGGCGTGACATCGTTCGCCGGGTCTGACATGGGATTACTCGATGCGTCGACGGCCTGAAGAGGCAGGTCGGCGTGGAAGGAAGGCCGCATATTGTAACGATTTGTCGAGCTTCCCGCGCGGTCATGTGCAATGACGCTGTCAGCTGGTCTGTCCTGATTCAGGACTTATCCGGGATGGCCTTGTTTCAGGAGGCAGACGTGATCCGTCTAGCGTGACCCAGGCGCGCCTCACCGGCGCGTCCCTGGAGACTTTCTCCACCCTGGCATTGCCCGCGATGTCCCGCGTTGCGTTGCTGCGTGTCGGTGCAATGGGGCTTGTTTCCGCGTGGCATGATCGCCCCTGCTCCAGCGGGTCGCCGAGCCGAAGGGCTCATGGCGGCTGGTTTTGCGCCGAATATTATCGCCTGAATAACCAATTGAATCAGTGGCTTGATTTGATTCGTCTTGTTTTGTGCCGAGTCAGTCCCCAAACCGGGGGCTCGTCGTCCACCTCAAAGAATTCCGCCATGACTGAAATGATTGCGCTGGCCGAACAGCGGCTGCTGCGCCCCGGCGGCATCGCCACCTCCGATCTTGATCGCGTTTTCGAGCGGCTGATGACGCCGGCGGTCGATTCAGCCGATCTGTATTTCCAGCACGCGCGCAGCGAGTCGTGGATGCTCGAGGACGGCATCGTCAAGGAAGGCAGCCATTCCATCGAGCAGGGTGTGGGTGTGCGCGCGCAGTCCGGCGAGAAAACCGGGTTTGCCTATTCCGACGATATTGTCATGTCGGCCTTGCTCGAAGCGGCAGGGTCGGCACGCGCGATTGCGCGCGAAGGATCGAATGGCAATGGCCGCCCGCTCGCCATCACCTCGGCGCGGGCGCTGTATCCGGCGATTGATCCGATTGATTCGATGTCGAGCGAGGCCAAGGTGCGTGTGCTGGGTGAAATCGACGCCTACGCGCGCGCGCTTGATGCGCGGGTCAAGGAGGTCGTCGTCAGTATTTCAGCGACCGTCGATACCATCCTTGTCGCTGCTTCCGACGGAACCCTCGCCGCCGATGTGCGACCGCTGGTGCGCTTCAATGTTCAGGTCATCGTTGAACAAAACGGACGCCGCGAATCCGGCGGCAGTGGTGGCGGTGGCCGCTATGACCTGATTGAACTGCTTGAGAATGATCGGGCCCGGCGCATTGCCCGCGAGGCCGTGCGCACCGCCCTGGTCAACCTTGACGCGGTTGCGGCGCCGGCCGGCAACATGACTGTGGTGCTCGGACCCGGCTGGCCTGGCGTCCTCCTGCACGAGGCGATTGGCCATGGCTTCGAGGGTGATTTCAACCGCAAGGGCACCTCGGCTTTTTCCAACAGCATGGGCCAGCGCGTGGCTGCGAAGGGCGTGACCATCGTCGACGACGGCACGCTCGCCGGACGTCGCGGTTCGCTCAGCGTCGATGACGAAGGCACGCCGACGAACTGCACCGTGCTGGTCGAGGACGGCATCATGCGTGGCCTGATCCAGGACAAGTTCAACGCGCGCCTGATGGGAGCGAAGCCGACCGGCAATGGGCGTCGCGAGTCGTTCGCGCACCTGCCGATGCCACGCATGACCAATACCTACATGCAGGCCGGCGACAAGGATCCCGAAGAAATCCTGCGCTCGGTCAAGCGCGGCCTTTATGCAGTCAACTTTGGTGGCGGCCAGGTCGACATAACGAATGGCAAGTTCGTCTTTTCGGCCAGCGAGGCCTATCTGATCGAGGATGGCAAGATCACCCGTCCGGTCAAGGGTGCCACCCTGATCGGCGCTGGTCCCGAGGTGCTCAAGCATGTCTCGATGATTGGCAACGATCTCAAGCTTGATGAAGGCGTCGGGGTTTGCGGCAAGGATGGCCAGAGCGTGCCGGTCGGCGTCGGCCAGCCGACCCTCAAGATCGACAATTTGACCGTTGGCGGCACGGCAGCCTGATCGTTATTCGGGTTCGGCTGTACTGGATTGGAGTTCTCGCAGGATGCGGAAAAGTTCGCGTGAGGCGCGCGGCGGTTTCTGTTTTTTCGCCTCGGTATTGGCCTGACGGATCAGGCCGCGCAGATGCTGGCGGTCCGCCGAAGGATGCTGGGCGATCACCTCGTCAAGCGCCGCGTCGCCCTCGGCGATCAGGCGATCACGCAGGTTTTCAAGCTGGTGCAGGGCAGCGGTTTCCCGATGGGATTGCTGCTTGCTGATGTCAAGGACGGTGCGAACTGCATCGATTTCCTCGGTTTCGAGCCGGCGCATGAGTTTGGCCAGGTACTGGGTTTCACGTTTTCGCGCGATCGGCTGGTGAATGGCGCGCACACGCCGGACTTCACCGAGCAGATCGGATTCAAGCGGTATGCGGGTGAGTTGGGCATCGGTCAGGGTGGCGAGGATTTCCGCCAGCTTGAAGATGGCGGTCGCATCGCGGCGCAATTGGCTGCGGCTGGGGCCGTCTGAGGCGTCATCGGTTTCATCAAGAGGCATTGGATTTCTGCAGGTAGTGGCCGCTCCCGAGTCGGTGGGGCGGCAATCAACGGATACAGAGGATAAGGCGTGGATCAGGCAATCACCAATCTTGATGACAGCAACGTTGAACTGGATCGGCTCTCGGAACTTTCCGCGGACGTGTTGCGGCGCTGCCGTGCGAAGGGCGCCAGCGAGGTCGATCTCGGCATTGGCGTTGACGTGGGTTTGAGCGTCAGCGTGCGCCTTGGCGAAATTGAATCGATCGAGCACAACCGCGATCGCGGCCTTTCGTTGACGGTCTACTTTGGCAAGCGCAAGGGTTCGGCGAGCACGGCCGATCTGCATCCGGATTCCATCGAGAAGACCATCGAGCACGCCTGTGCGATTGCGAAACACACCGAGGAGGACCCCTGCAACGGCCTCGCGGATGCGGATCTGCTCGCCCACGATTTTGCCGATCTCGATCTCTGGCATCCCTGGGACATCACAACGGACGAGGCGACTGCTCTCGCTCTGCGCTGCGAGGAAGCCGGGCGCAGTTTCGATCCGCGCATCAGCAATTCCGAAGGTGCGACCGTGCAGATTGGTTCGTCGCTGGCGGTCGGTGCAACTTCGCACGGATTTTTCTCGCGCGAGCGCGACTCCCGCCACATGATTTCGGTTGCCTTGCTGGCCGAAGACGAATCCGGCATGCAGCGTGACTACTGGTACGAGTCGGTGCGCAGCGCGGATGATTTTCCGGATGTCGCGACGATCGGCCGCACAGCCG
>JBDTCQ010000001.1:0-5545 GCA_039923515.1 Dokdonella sp. | reverse complement strand
GAACAAGACGGCCTGGGCCAGGAATACGAGTCCGGGCAGGACCAGCATGACCAGCCCCATGATCGCCGCCGCAAGACCGACCCAGAGCAGGAAATATCCAGGTAGAACGAGTTCGGCCGCAATCAGCAGCAGGGCCAGCAGCCACCAGCCGTAGCTGGCGACAAGGTTGGTTACTGTTTCGCTCATGTCAGACCCCGGTCAGCGCATCACCGGCGGCATGGGGCGCGGCGGCGGCGGCGGCGATGATGCGGATTTTTCAAATGCGCTCTTTGCGATTTCCGCGATGCCGGCCAGCGAGCCGAGGATGCCAGTCGCCTCGAACGGCAAAATCAGCATCTTCTGATTTGGAGAATGGGCCATCTCCTTGAGTGCTTCGACATACTTGTTGGCGACGAAGTAATTGATCGCATTGATGTCACCACCAGCGATCGCATCGGACACCATCGTGGTCGCCTTGGCTTCAGCCTCGGCGAGGCGTTCGCGCGCCTCGGCTTCACGGTAGGCGGCCTCGCGTTTGCCCTCGGCCTCAAGGATGGCCGCTTGCTTTTCGCCGTCGGCCTTGAGAATTGCAGCCTGGCGGAAACCTTCCGCCTCCAAAATGTTGGCGCGTTTCTCGCGCTCGGCTTTCATCTGGCGCGCCATCGAATCGACGAGGTCGCGCGGCGGTGAAATGTCCTTGATCTCGATACGGGTGACTTTCACGCCCCACGGATGCGTCGCCAGGTCGACGACCATCAAGAGCTTTGCATTGATCTCGTCGCGCTTGCTCAAGGATTCATCGAGGTCCATCGAGCCGAGCACGGTGCGGATATTGGTCATGATCAAAGCCAGCGATGCCTGCTCGAGATTGGACACCTCGTAGGCCGCCTTGGCCGCGTCGAGCACCTGGTAAAAGACCACGCCATCGACGCGAACCACGGCGTTGTCCTTGGTGATCACTTCCTGCGATGGAACATCAAGCACCTGTTCCATCATGTTGATCTTGTGACCGACGCTTTGCACTCCCGGCATGAGGAGGTGAAGACCCGGGGTCAGCGTATGTGTGTATTTGCCCCAGCGCTGGACGGTCCACTCAAAACCCTGCGGCACAATGCGCACGAGCTTGGCCATCAGGATGAAGACCAACAAGACGACGACCAGACCGATAAAACCACCCATTTCACTCTCTCCCCCAATTCATGACAACGCAATCTAGCAGGAGTGCACGATCAAGGGGAATCAGTGCGCGGAATTTCCTCTGGGTGCGAGCGCGAAGAGTCCTCGGGCTGCGCAAGAATCAAGGTCACCTGCAAGCCGCCACCGGGGCGATTGGCCAGTTGCAAGCGGCCGCCGTGCGCCTCGGCGATCTCGCGTGACAGTGCAAGTCCGAGTCCGCTGCCACTGCGCTTGGTTGAATAAAACGGCAGCACTGCATTCGAGAGGACCGTTTCGCTCATGCCCGGACCACGGTCGCGCACTTCGATGCGGAGTTCGCGGCGATGCAAACTAATTTCCAGCTCGATGTCCTCCGCCTCGCCACCCGACTCGCTCGCGTTCTTGAGCAGATTGATCAGCAACTGTTCGATCTGGGCGCGATCGAACCAGCCATCGACACTCGGCGGCGATCCCACCCGTTTGAAGTTCGAATGCTGACCGAGCGCATGCAGAAACGGCGACCATTCCACCGCCGTTCGTTGCGGCACCGGCAGTTTGGCGAAATGGGCATAGCCCTGGACGAAACTGCCCAGATGCCGGGCGCGCTCCTCGATCGTGTCGAAAACCCTCTGCAGACGTTCGATCTCGCCACGTTTGGCCAGCTCGCGTCCCGAGTACGAAAGCGACCGGATCGGTGCAAGCGAATTGTTGAGCTCATGGCTGACCACACGGATGACTTTTTTCCATGTCAAAACTTCCTGACGCGACAACTCGCGGGTCATGCGTCGCAACATGATCATCCGGTGCGTGCGCCCCTGCAGTTTGAACTGGCGCTGCGAGAGGTGGAAGGTTTCCTCCTCATGGTCGATCTCGACATTGAACAAGGCGTCGGTGCCGAGGCCGAGGGCTTCGGAAAATTGAGGCGCAGCCTCGGCAACGATTACATCGAAATCTGCACCATTTATCGCACGCCCGCTATTCAGCAGACTTCGTGCTGCGAGATTGGCATAGACAACATGTCCGCCCGGCTCGATCAGGATCATCGCGGTGGGTGTGTTCTGCACGACCGTATCGAGCAGCAGTTCGCGCTGAAACAGATTTTGGCGCTGTTCGCGCAGAACGCGACCGAGTTCATTGTGCGCATCGACCAGATCGCCGACCTCGTCACGCCGCGTATTGCGGATCGAGAAACTGAAATCGCCATCGCCGAACGCCGATACGCTGCCACTCAACGCGCGGATCAGCGCCGCCACCGGATTCGCCAGGCGCCGGGCAAGGATGAGACTGGGAACCACCAACACGAGCACGGTCGCGGCAACTGCCCAAGCGACGGAATCGAGCCAATCCAGCCACAAAGTCAACACAGCCGCTGTCAGCAGCGACCAGAATATCAGCGCTGCCGCGAGCTTTCCTTCCAGCGAGAAAATACGCATGCGATGCAGAGTTCCAGCGAATGGAGCTACAGCGGGCATTGTCCGGGCAAGCCCTGGCCGCATACAACCAGCAGACGCAAGGCCGACTCCGAAACGATCTCACTGATGAAAACTGTGCCCATGCATGGATGGATGCCGCTACAATTCGCCGCCACGGCCGACGCCAGGCTTGCCCAAGCCGCGTCTTTCCGCATCGCGCATCGGGCCTATAGCTCAATTGGTTAGAGCAGCGGACTCATAATCCGTTGGTTCCAGGTTCAAGTCCTGGTGGGCCCACCACGCGCTTCAATCCTCGCGCGTGACGCGCAACACTTCCTCGGTCGTGGTCTGGCCACTCAGGCATTTTTGCCAACCGTCCTCGAGGATGCTCGGCGCGCGTGAGCGCGCGTGGCGTTCGAGTTCGGCTTCGGATGCACCTTCGTGGATCAGCCGACGCATGGCCTCGTCGACCGGGATGAGTTCGTAGATGCCGGTGCGCCCCTTGTAACCTGCATGGCGACTACCGAGATCATCACGCGGCCGATACAGGGTGACCACGGTATCGGTCGGCTGGCCGAATGCGCTCAGTTCGGCGGGAGTCGCCTGATAGCTTTCACGCGTGGCCGGATCGAGCGCTCGCACGAGGCGCTGGGCGAGCACGCCGACCAGGCTCGATGAAAGCAGGAACGGTTCGACACCCATGTCGCGCAATCGTGCAACCGCACCGACGGCTGAATTCGTGTGCAAGGTCGAGAGTACGAAGTGGCCCGTCAACGAAGCTTGCACAGCAGTCTCGGCCGTATCCAGATCACGGATTTCACCGACCATGACCACATCCGGATCCTGGCGCAAGATCGCGCGAAGTCCACGCGCAAACGTCATGTCGACGCGGGTGTTGACCTGGGTCTGGCCAATCCCGTCGATGTAATACTCGATTGGATCCTCGACGGTCATGATGTTGCGCGAGGAATCGTTGAGCTTGAGCAAGGCGCCATAGAGCGTGGTGGTCTTGCCCGAGCCGGTCGGACCGGTGACGAGCAGGATGCCGTGCGGTCGCGCGATCATCGCCTCAAGCCGCGCGCGTGTATCGCTATCCATGCCAAGCTGGACCAGATCGAGACGACCTGCCTGCTTGTCGAGCAGGCGCAAGACAACGCGCTCGCCGTGACCAGCCGGAATCGTCGACACGCGCACATCGACCGGACGCCCGGCAATACGCAAGCCAATGCGGCCATCTTGTGGCAGACGCTTTTCGGCAATGTCGAGTTTGGCCATCACCTTGATGCGACTGACCACGGCGTTGGCGATACCTTTCTGCGGCGCGAGCACTTCGCGCAGCACGCCATCGATGCGGAAGCGCACGACGAGGCGACTCTCGAACGGCTCGATATGGATGTCCGATGCGCCTTCCTTCACGGCCTCGGTCAGCAGCGCATTGATCAGGCGAATGATCGGCGCATCGTCCTCGCTTTCGAGCAAATCTTCCGGCTCCGGCAATTCGTCGGCGAGTGTTTTCAGGTCGAGGCGTTCGTCGAGATCGGAAACCATCGCGCGCGCATCGTCGCCTTGTTCGTAGAGATCGCGCAGCAGGCGCTCGAACGCCGCAGGCTCATAGGCGGTGAGCTTGAGATCAACGCCGAGATGACGACGCAATTCGGCGAGCACTTCCGGGCGCACGCCTTGGCGACAGGCAATGTCGACCGATCCTTCGTGCCACGCCGTCAACGTCGCGCCGTGCCGACGCGCGAATCCGAAACCGGGTCGCGATGGTCGTGCTTCGGCGCGCGCAACTTCGCTCATTGCTTGTTCCGCTGCGCCGGCTTCTGCGTTCCGTTCGCGTCCATGCCGGGATCGCTGAGGAAATCGTGCACTTCGGGCAGCAACGGACGTTCGCTGCGAGGCGTCAACGGTGCACTGTCCTCGCGCAATTGCAGTTGCTCGGTGCGCATGTAGTTGTACTTCTCGTTCGACACGGCGGCCTCGGTTGCCGCGTCACGCAGGATCTTCGGACGCAGGAACACCATCAGGTCGCGCTTCTCGTTCTTGTTCGAGCGATAGCGGAACAGGTTGCCGATAACCGGAATGCTGCCGAGACCCGGCACCTTGCTGTTGCTGTCGCTGACATTGGTGTCGATCAATCCACCCAGCACGAGCAAGGCATTGTCGGAGACGAGCACACTCGTGGTCAGCTCGCGCTTGTTGGTAACCAGGTCAACCGCACCGGTTACCGGTGGCGCCAGTGAGGAGACCTCCTGATGGATCTCCATGCGTACCGCATCACCTTCATTGACATGCGGGGTGACCTTGAGGACCAGGCCGACATCCTTGCGCTCGATGGTCTGAAATGGATTGGTGACTTGTCCATTTTGCCCGCTGCTTGCGGTGTTGGTGTAGGAGCCGGTCAGGAACGGGACTTCCTGGGCGACCTTGATCTCGGCTTCCTGGTTGTCCAGGGTCAGGATCGATGGCGTTGACAGGATATTGGTCTTGCCATCACCGCGCAGGGCGCGAACCAAGGCACCGAGATTGATGATCTCCTTGTCCGTGCCAGGAATTTTGATCGTGCCGTCCATGTAACCCAGCGACAAACCCCCCAGTCCCGAAAGGCCAAGTGGATTGGTGGCCAAGGCGGTCAGCGCCGAGTTGCCGTTGGGTCCCGCGAAGTTGGTTCCGCCAATGACACCTTGGCCGAGCGTGCCGTCGGCGCGCTGCGGCGCGGTAAACCATTGCACGCCAATTTCGCTGGCGGTCGAATCGGCGACTTCAGCGATGATTGCCTCGATCAGCACCTGGGCACGGCGCACATCGAGTTGGCGCACCACCGAGGCAAGTGAGCGGAACACCGCGGGGGGCGCACTGATGATCAGCGAGTTGGTCTGCTCATGCGCCTGGATGGTTGCTGTTGACGCATTGGCAGAACCGCCCTGCTCACCGGGTTTCGGGATGGTCGGTGGTGCGATGCCGGTCAGGGTCGCGGCGACACCTTGCAGGATCGGTAC